>DATDDZ010000130.1:0-5064 GCA_036523555.1 Gaiellaceae bacterium | reverse complement strand
GATCTCGTTCGAGGACGTGGGGTTCGCCTACCGGCAAGGGGAACCCGTGCTGGAGGACATCTCGTTCGCGGTGGAGCCCGGCTCGCGCGTGGCGGTGGTCGGCGCAACCGGGAGCGGCAAGTCGACGCTCGTCAATCTCATCCCGCGGCTCTTCGACCCGGCCTCGGGCAGGGTGACGATCGGGGGCGCGGATGTCCGCTCGTTCACGCTCGACTCGTTGCGCGAGCAGGTCTCCGTCGTCCAGCAGGAATCGGTCTTGTTCGGTCTCTCCATCGCAGAGAACATTCGCTACGGCCTCCCAGAGGCGAGCGACGAGCAGGTCGAAGCAGCGGCGAAGGCCGCGGGCATCGACGAGCTCGTCTCGCGCCTTCCCGACGGGTACGAAACGGTTCTCAGCCAGCGCGGCGCGTCGCTCTCCGGCGGCCAGCGGCAACTGCTCGCGGTCGCGCGCGCTCTGATCAGAGACAGTCCGATCCTGGTCCTGGACGAGCCGACAACGGGGCTCGACACCGTGAGCCAGGCCCATGTCGTCGACGGTCTGCGCCGGCTCATCCACAGCACGACGACCCTGTTCGTGACCCACGACATGCGGCTCGTGCGGGAGGCAACCGAGATCGTCGTCCTCGACCAGGGGCGCCTCGTCGCCCGAGGGACCTACGACGATCTGATGACATCTTCGGCGACCTTTCGCCGCCTGGTCGGAGAGCTTCGCGATCCCGCCTCTCCATCGGACGAGCGCGTCAACCGCGGGGCGCTGGACGGAGCGCGCGTGCTCTTCTACTCGCACAACGGCGTCGGCATGGGCCATCTCCGTCGCCAGCTCGATCTGGCGCAGGCCTATCGCGCCCGGCATCCGGACGCGAACCTCCTGCTCGTCACAGGTTCGCACGCCGCCTCGACATTCGACTTTCCGAACGGGATCGACTTCGTGAAGCTGCCGACGCTCGAGATGGTCGACCGCTACCGGACGTGGAAGCCGCGCGACCTTGCGCTGCCGACCGCGGACGTCGTCGCGCTCCGGAGCCAGATGCTGGAGGAAACCGTGAAGCGTTTCGAGCCCGACCTGCTCGTCGCGGACTTCATGCCGGCTGGGCCGTACGGTGAGCTCCTGCCGGCGCTCGACGAGCTCGGACGGCAGGGGGGCCGCGCGGTGGCCGGCTTCCGTGACGTGATCGACGAGCCGGAGTTCGTTCGGGAGCTCTGGGAGGAGACCGGCGTCTACGAGGCGCTGCAACAGCACTACGAGGCGATCTGCGTGTACGGCGACCCGCTCATGATCGACTTTGCCCGCACCTACGGGCTCGACGACGGGCTCACGCCGAGTCCCGCTTACTGCGGCTACCTCGGGCGGCCGGCGGAGCGACTTCCCGCCATCAAAGCGCCCGATCGTCCGCTCGTGCTCGGGACGTGCGGCGGGGGCGCGGACGGATCGTTCCTCCTGAGCGCGTTCATCCGGGCCGCGGCAGCACTCCGCCCCCGGGTCGGCGGCACCTGGCTTGCCGTGACCGGCCCGCTGATGGCGGACCTGGAGCACGAACGCCTCGTCGAGGAGGGAGAGGCGGTCGGCGTGTCGGTCCGGCGCATCCTGCCTGACCTGCGCAGGCACGTCGCGGCGGCCGACTGCCTTGTCGCGATGCCCGGCTACAACACGGTCTGCGACGTGCTCTCGTATCGGAGCCGGGCGGTGCTCGTGCCTCGGGATTCGTCCAGCATGGAACAGCCGATGAGGGCGGAGCGCCTGCGGGAGTGGGGCGTCGCCCAGGTTCTCGACCCGGGTGAGCGCAGTGCCGACCGCCTCGGCCGCGCAATCGAGTGCGCGCTCGACGGTCCGGTACCGCCGCCGGCGCCCGTGACACTTGCGGGGCTCGACCGCGCCGTCGACGTCTTCGACGGGAAGGCCGTCCGGGCGGCGGCGTAGCTATCACGATCTCCGGGAGGAACCGATGAAGCTCGCGCGTGTTGCCGCAGTCGCCGTCGCAACGGCGATCCCGACGGGTGTCGCAGCCGGTGCTGCTCCCACCGTGCTCCTGAACCTTCAGGGCGGGTACGCGAATCAGACCCTGGTCGCCTGCGGGATCACGCACCACTACACGCTCTTCCACGTCCGCCGACCGTTGCACATGGACGGGTCGCTTCAACCGCCGCCGGGAGTCAGAGTGTGGAGGGTCAAGGTGAAGGTGAAGAAGTGCGCCCGGGGCCGTTTTCGCGCTGTGTGGTCGGGCCACGCCAGGGGCAAGGCCGACGGCACGTTCAAGATCGGATACACGCCGCGCCGCCGAGGCTCGTACTTCGCCCGCGCGTACTACTACGGCGTCAGCCCGTCAGCGCGGAGCGGCAAGCAGTACTTCCTCGTCCGATAGCCGTTACTCCTCGAGCTCGACGAGGAGCGCGCCGGCCGTGACGGCCGCGCCCTCCTCGACGTGGACGGCGCGGACGACCGCGTCGTAGGGAGACGTCAGGGGTGTCTCCATCTTCATCGCCTCGAGCACGACGAGCGGCTGCCGCGCGCGAACCGACTCGCCCGCCTTGACGAGGAGACGAATGACAGTCCCGGGCATGGGAGCAGTCACCGTGCTCTGCTCGCCGCCGACACCGTGGTGATCCGCTGCCAGCGCGTCGACATCCGGAGGCGAAGACGGCGCGGGCGCGGGCAGGTTGAGCCGGAACGGCCTCCGCCACGGGGCCGGGGCGACGTGCGGCGTCGACGGCGACAGGGGCGGGTGCTCGACGAGGAACGCGGTTGTCGTGTCGCCCGCGCGCACGAGCGGATGCGAGACGAGCCAGCGCAGGAACGGGAGATTCGTGGTGACGCCCCCGACAACGGTCTCTCGCAGCGCGTCACGCAGGCGGTCGAGTGCGTCGTCGCGGGTGGGCCCGTGGGCGATCAGCTTCGCGATCAGCGGGTCGTAGGCGAGCCCGATCTCGTCACCCTCCTCGACGCCTGCATCGACCCGGACGTTGTCCGGCAGCTCGAGCGTCTCGATGGGGCCCGTCTGCGGGAAGAACGTTTTTGGGTCCTCGGCGTAGAGGCGGGCCTCGACGGCATGGCCATGCCGATCGGGGCGAAGATCGAGCGAGGCTCCGTCCGCGATGCGGAGCTGCTCCTGTACCAGGTCGATGCCCGTGACGAGCTCCGTCACAGGGTGCTCGACCTGGATTCGCCCGTTCAGCTCGAGGAACCAGAACTCGTCCCTGTCGACCATGAATTCTGCCGTCCCGGCGTTGACGTAGCCGATCCGCTTCGCGAACGCGACCGCCGTATCGCTCATGGCGGTGCGGAGCATGTCGCCGACGGCGGGTGAGGGGGACTCCTCGAGCACCTTCTGATGGCGACGCTGGATCGAGCAGTCGCGCTCGCCCAGGGATAGGACGTTCCCGTCCGCGTCCGCGAGCAGCTGGATCTCGACGTGGCGGGGCCGCTCGACATAGCGCTCGCAGAAGACGCGGTCGTCCCCGAAGGCAGCCTTCGCCTCCCGCCGTGCCGCTTCGAGCGACTCGTCGAGCTCCTCCGGAGCGCGGACGACCCGCATGCCGCGCCCGCCGCCTCCCGCGGCCGCCTTGACGAGCAGCGGGAAGCCGATTTCGCCCGGCTTTCCCGTCGGGACGACCGGCACGCCGGCCTCGCGGGCGAACCGTTTCGCCTCGAGCTTGTCCCCGCCGGCGCGGAGCGCATCCGGCGGCGGCCCGACCCACGTCAGCCCCGCGGCCTGCACCGCTTCGGCGAAGTCAGGGCTCTCGGCGAGGAAGCCGTAACCCGGGTGGATCGCGTCGGCTCCGGTTTGCCTGGCCGCGCGAATGTGCTCCTCGGAGGCGAGATAGCTCGCGATCTCGACGGTCTGGTCGGACGAGCGTGCATGGAGCGACCCCTTGTCATCCGGCGCGACCACCGCGACCGTCTCGACGCCGAGGTGCCGGCACGTTCGGAACACGCGGAGCGCGATCTCGCCGCGGTTCGCGACGAGGAGCTTTCGGATCAAGCCTTCTTTCCCGGATTGAGGAGGTTCTTCGGGTCGAAGGCGTGCTTGACGGCGGTGTGCAGCTCGAACGCGCGCGGCCCGAGCTGGCGTGCGAGCCAGTTGCGCTTGACGAAGCCGACGCCGTGCTCGCCCGAGATCGTCCCCCCGAGCCGAAGGGCGAGCTCGAACAGCTCGTCCGAGAGTGTCGGCGCCAGGGCGAGCTCTCGCTCGTCTTCGGCGGAGAGGAGGAATGTCGTGTGCAGATTGCCGTCGCCGGCGTGGCCCCAGGAGCACGTGACGACGCCGAGCCTGCGCCCGATCTCCAGTGAGCTCTCGATCGCCTCGCCGAGCCGATCGAGCGGGACGGCGATGTCCTCGCTCGCCTTCCCTCCTCGTTGTGCGTCGATGACGAGCGCGAGCCCGTGCCGCCAGCGCCAGAGCGCGGCGATCTCGGCCTGCGTCTCCGGCGCGTACAGGCCCAGGGCGTCCTCGCTGAGCACCTCGAGCACGTCGACGCGAACGCGCGCGGCCTCGTCGACGGACCCGTCCGCCTCCGCGATGACGGCGAACGCGCCCGCGGGAACGTCGCCGGGGAAGCCCGCGCCGCCGTACCCCATGGTCTCCGAGTCCAGGTACTCGAGCGCCGCGACCGGCAACCCGTTCCCCACGACCCGCTCGATGGCGGCGGACCCGCCCGCGACTCCGTCGAAGAAGCCGACGACCGGCCAGGCGGCCTCGGGGGCCGGGACGAGCCGGAGCCACGCCGAGGTGATGACGCCGAGCGTTCCCTCCGAGCCGACGAGGAGGCCTTTCAGGTCGTAGCCGGCGACGTCCTTCGAGAGCGGGCCGCCGAGCCGGATAACGTCTCCAGGGGGGACGACGACCTCGAGCCCGGTGACCCACCTGCCCGTAACGCCGTACTTGAAGGCGTGAGGGCCTCCCGCGTTCGTCGCGATGTTGCCGCCGACCTGGGACTGCTCGGCCGCGCCGGGATCGGGCGCGAACATCAGGCCGCTTTCCCGCGCGATTCGATGCAGCTCTCCCGTGCGGACGCCCGCTTCGACCTCGATTCTCCAGACGAGCGGATCGAACGACCGCACCCGGTCGA
>DATDDZ010000129.1:0-12702 GCA_036523555.1 Gaiellaceae bacterium | reverse complement strand
AGCGGCCAGGCCGACGACGAGATACGCCGTGACGATGAGGCCGTGCCACTCCCACCAGCTCGCGTGCCACCTGCGCTCACCCGTGATCGCGACGCCGATCATCGCTTCCGAGAGGAGCACGAAGCACGCCAGGGTCGCTGCCGGCAGCAACGTCCAGCGCCGGCGGAAGATCGTCCAGTACCGGGCAGCACTCACCGCGTACACGAGCGTCCCGATGACTGCGATCGTGGCGACGAGCGTGCCGGTCGCAGCCTCGCTGCCCTGCCCGCGCAACGGCGGCAGTTCGGCAACCGTCCAGATGAACCACCCCGACATCACCGCAAGAACGGCCACTCGTAACAGCGTGCGACGGCAAATCAACTCCGCCCCGACTCCGGGACGGATGTCGACGAATGCCGACGCACCCGCGAAGACGGCGCTCACCAGCAACCCGACGGGAATGGCGACCTGAAAGCCGGCATATTCCTTCGAGAAGAGAACTCCGCGCGTTCCGATTGCGTGAAGACCGAGGAAGCCACCCGTCGCCATGAAGGCCAGCGAGAGCAACAGGACGCGCGCGTCGCCACGCCGATTTGCCGCCTCGCCGGCCGTGTAGCCGAGCAGGAAAGCGACCCCGCCGACGATCCCGAAGACGACGAAGTGCGCCCGGTAGTTCTCGAAGTGCGGGTCGAGCTCGGACCGCAACAGCAGCGAGACGAAACCGACGAGCGGGAGCGCGGCGATCAGGAGCGCGGCGATGACACGCGCAATCAGCCGCGCGTGCGGGCCACGATCACCGCTGAGACGGTCCGAGGGTACAACTGAGCTCGCCGGTCCTTCTGCCACTCGAGGAAGCGTCCTCCCATGCTTCGCCCACCCGAAAACGGGGCTGGCAGAAGCAAGACGTGCGAGGCGGCTCCGATCTTCCCCACTCCACGACTCGGTTCAGATTGTCACCAGAAATTCCTCCGCCGCCGATGCAAAGCCGTCGATGTCGGGGTCATCGAGTGGAAGTGAGAGTGCGATGAAGCCGCGTCGCCCATACGAAAAGCCGCGCTCGAGCATATGTAGGTGAAGGAGGCCGCGCAGCTCTGCGGTTGACGGCACGTCGCGCTCGTTTCGCACCGGGCCGCGCGTGAAGTGCAGGCCGACGAGCGATCCATAACCGGTCGCGCAGAAGTCCAGCTCGTGCTTCCTGGAGAACGCGTTGAGCCGCTCGCGCAGGCGGTCCCCGAGCCCGTTCAGTCGCTCCATCTCCGCACCCGTCAACACCTTGGTCAGTCCGGCGGACCCGGCCGCCATCGTGAGCACGTCGTTGTTGAAGGTGCCGCCGTGCTGCAGCGCATCGGGGCGCGAGGGGTCGAAGCGGCTCATCAGGTCGGCGCGTCCACCGACGGCGCCGAACGGGAGACCGCCGCCGACGAACTTCGCGATGGTCGTCAGGTCGGGCTCCACGCCGACCAGCTGCTGCATGCCACCGCGGGAGAAACGCGCGGTCATGACCTCGTCGAACACGAGCAAGACGTCGCGTGCCGCCGTCGACTCGCGTAGTGCTTGCAGGAACCCGCGATCGCCGGGGATCACTCCCGCCGCGCCTTGCAGCGGCTCGACGATGACGGCGGCCAGTTCGTCGGCGTGTTCGTAGACCAGGCGCGCGGCCAGCTCGGCGTTGTTGTACTCGCCGACGATCCAGGCAAACGGCGGGTTCAGCGGCGAGACGCCGTGAGCGAAGAGCAGGATCCCGCCGTGGTAGGCGCCGTTGAAGACGAGCACGGCTTCGCACCCCGTGACGGCCCGGCAGAGCGAGAGCGCGAGGAGGTTCGCCTCGGTGCCCGAGTTGCAGAAGCGCACTAGCTCGATCGACGGGAAGTGCGCGCAGATCGCCTCGGCGAGCTCGCCTTCGTGCCGGTTCGGCGCACCGAGGACGAACCCCTCTGCGAGAGCGCCGCGGATTGCCTCGACGATCACAGCATTCGAGTGGCCGTACAGGCCCGCGGTGTACTCGCCGAGGAAGTCGACGTACTCGTGACCGTCCGCGTCGATCAGCCGCGCCCCTTCGCCGCGGACGATCGTGAGCGGGAACGGTGGCTGATGGATCGTCGTGCGCGTGTTCCCGCCCGGCATGAAGCGCTTTCGCTCGTCGTGATGCCGGCGTGACTCAGGATTGGCCGCGACGTAGCGCGCCTCGGCCTCTTCGAGGCGGGCGGCTGGATCGAGTAGGACGCGCACCGTCTCGATCCTATTCCTGCCGAAGTGCTCGCCCCGCGGCACCACCAGACGATCGGAGGGAGAGTCCGCGGAGACGACAGTGACACATCGTCATACTCGCGCCGTGGGACGACTCGAAGGCAAGGTCGCGATCGTCACCGGCGCTGGCAGCGGCATTGGCGAGGCGACGGCGCAGTTGATGGCGCGTGAAGGAGCCTCCGTCGTCGTGGCCGACATCAACGTCGCCGCGGCAGAACGCGTCGCCGGCGACTTTCCCGCCGCTGTTGTCGCCGAAGTGGACGTCTCGGACGAGCAGAGCGTCGCGAGGATGATCGAGACCGCGGTTCAGACGTTCGGCGGTCTCGATGTGCTGCACAACAACGCGTCCGACATCTCGACCATCGCACGTGACACAGACCTCGTCACGCTCGATATGGAGATCTTCGACCGGCTCGTGGCTGTCAATCTGAAGGGACCGTTCCTGGGCTGTAAGCACGCGATTCCGCGCATGCTGGAGCGGGGCGCAGGCTCCATCGTCAACACGGCCTCGATCGACGGCTTCATGGGACGCGGGGTCCGCGCTGCGTACGGTGCGTCCAAGGCAGGCGTTGTGCTCCTGACGAAATCGGTCGCTTCGCAGTACGGGTCACGCGGCATCCGCTGCAATGCGGTCGTACCCGGTTTCGTTCTGACGCCCGCGAACGCGGACGTCACGGCCGAGACGCGGGAGCTCGTCTCGAGGAGCTATCCGATGCCGAGACTCTGCACGGCCGAGGATGTGGCCAACGCTGTCGTCTTCCTTGCCTCAGACGACGCCGGCTTCGTCAACGGGACGACGCTGATGGTGGAGGGGGGCGCGAGCATCTACATGCCGAGCGCGCGGTTAGACGCCTCGGGTTAGCGTCGTGCTTGGTTCGCACGCATCCCGGCCTTATACGCGCGCTTCCTCTTTGTGGGTCGGCCCGTGCTCCCTCGTCTGATTGGCAATCAGGCGAGGCTCTCGATTAGCTCCAGGAGCTCGTCGAGCCGGTAGCCATTGCGCCGTGCAAGCTGTACGAGCTGCTTCGCCTCTGCGACGAGCGCGCTGCGTTCTGGTGCCCCGAGCACGGTGACGCCGCGGCCTCGTCGGAACTCCAGGAGGCCCTCCTCTCGCAGTTGGCGAAGGGCGCGCAGAACGGTATTCGTATTCACGCCGAGGACAGCCGCGAGGTCTCGTGCCGGTGGCAGTCGTTCGCCCGGCTTCGCCTCACCGTCCGCGATGGCGCGGCGGATCTCAGCGGCCACTTGCTCGTGGAGCTCGAGCGGCTCGTTCCGGTTCACCTTGACGTAAGTAATGATGCTAGTCATAGTAGCGTCATAGTACGATGACGGTCACCGCGCCTCCTCGCCCGCCGCGTCCAAGCGCCGCCTCAGATCCTGAGGCCCTGATCGAGGAAGCGCGAAGACGCGCCCGCCGACGAAGGCTCTGGTACGCAGCGGCCGCACTGCTAGCAGCCGCAGGTTTGGCCGCCGTCTTCGGGCGGGGACACGGTCACGGCGCGCAGAGGCCGACGGCTCGCGGTGAAAGCCCAGCGAGCGATGGGCAGACCGTCGTGAGGACCCGAATCGCGCCCATCGCACGACCGGGGCAACTCACAATCATCGGCGTTCCGTCACACAACGGCGAGGGGCCGCCGGGCTGGTACGACCTCTCGACCGTGGTGAGGGGTCGGCTGCACCCGTTCATCCGGTGCGAACACAACGCCGGCTGGTGTGGCGACATCCTGAGCGTCGCGTGGGCACGCGATGGCACGCGACTTGCCTTCTCTGTCACATCGGTCGGGGGAACCGCCGAATTCAACGGCCTTCACATCGTCACCCTGAAGACCCAACGCGACTTCTGGACGCTGGTCCCGGGCGGCGACTGGGGCCCGAACAGTCTGGAGTGGTCACCCGATGGCTCCAAGCTTGCGTTCGACTCGTCGGGATCGATCTACGTCCTGACCGTCAACGGCTTTCGTGTCCGGCGTCTTCGTACCGGTACTCCAAACGGGGCGTTCGACTCCTCGCCATCGTGGTCTGCCGACGGAACGCGGCTCGTCTTCGCGACCAAGCGACACGACCATTCGTCGATCTCCGTCATCAACGTGGACGGATCTCATCGTAGGCTGCTCGCTACACACGCAAGCGCCCCCGCTTGGTCGCCTGACGGGAAAACGATCGCCTACCGGACGCCATGCGGCATCAGACTCGTCACACCGGGTGGGAAAGACCTAACGCCGGCGAATCCGCCCTTCGCATGTCACGCGAGCGGACTCGCCGGCGACCCGGTTTGGTCACCCGACGGGAACAAGATCGCAATCCTTGGCGCTCCGAGCTTCACACCGGGCACGTTCATGATCGATGCCAACGGCCGGCATCTCAGGCTCCTAACGCACGCGACAGGACGAGCGATCGCACCAGGAGGACTCCGAGACGCGTCCTGGCAGCCACAACCGAAGATCTAGAGCTCGGTCAGGCTTGCTGCTTCGCGCGCAGGCTCGCCTTGTACGCCCGCTTCTTCGCCTGATACTCCTCGAACGCCTCGGGCGAATCGACGTCGCCGAGCGTCGGGTGAGACGGCGCGATCTCCTGCGCGGCCGCGACGCCGAAGCGCTTCGCCAGCACCGCGCTGAGCGCCTTGATCTTCATCTCGCCGAAGCCCGGAAGCGACGAGATGCGCCTGCGCAGGTCGGCTCCATCGGCCGCGGTGCTCCACACGCGCTCGGCCTTGCCGTCGTACTCCTCGTTGACAAGCGCGGCGAGATCTTGAACGCGTTTCGCCATGGAGCCCGGGAAGCGGTGGATCGCCGGCTTCTCACGGAACATCCGGTCGAGCTCTCCGGGGTCTGACCCAGCAATCGCGCCCGCGTCGAGCGTGCCCAGCCGCTGCTTGAGCTTCAGCGGCCCCGAGAAAGCGGTCTGCACCGAGACCTGCTGATCCAGGGCGAATCCGATCAGCAGAGCCATGGGATCCCTGGCGAGCAGGGCGTCGGCCTCATCGTTGCCGGTGAAGTGCAGCGCCTTCGGCTTCGTCGCGGTCGCCACGATGGGATGCTACTCCGACGGTGCCGCCCCGGGACGAGGCTCGACGGGTAGCCAAGCCCGATTCCGGGTAGGACGAGGTCATGGTTCATCCGGTCGAAAAGGCAAAGGACGTCGTCCACGCGGTCGAGCATCCGGTGGAGACGGCGAAGGCGCTCGAGCGGGAAGCGGAGCGTGGGGCAAGCCCCCGCACGCCGCTGATCGTCATCGGCGGCGTCACCTTGTTCATCGCGGTCGCGTTCGCGATCCTCGTTGCGATCACGCTCGTGCTGTACTTCGCCTACGGCGGCAAGTAGCTACTCGGACGCGTAGTCGAACCGGCTCGCGAACGCGCAGTTGCCTGTGAGCTCCCAGTCGAGCGGGTCGTCGTGGACGACGAGCTCGTCGGCGACGAGCTCGCGACCCGCCTCGTCGTAGCCGGGGATGACACAGCGAACGACCGCGTCGTCCGGCACCGGTCGCGTCGCCCGCGCGCGCACGGCGTCCCCGACGCGGAGCTGGTAGCCGCCGCCCTGCGGCGTGAGCTCGATCGGATCGGCGCGCACGTCGAGGAGGAAGCTCTCCTTTCGCACCCAGGGCAGCCCTTTCACGTGCGGGCCGCCGAGCCGCCCGAGCAGCACATCTGCGAGCGCTGCGCGCTGCCGCTCGTCGCCCGCGGCGTCGACGTGGAGGACGATCGTCCACGGCGTCCCGGGCTCGTCGTCGTCGTAGCGAATCGTGAGCACGGCCGCCAGGCCGGCGAGGTCGACGTCCCCGACGTGCCCGTCTTCGACGAGCCAGGCGAGAGCGCCGAAACAGAGGCCGTACGTCGAGCGTCCGCCGGGCACGCCGTCCACCATACGGCAGGGACAGATCGGATCGCAGTTGCACGACTCGAAGTACGAGCCGCGAACCGAATAGGCAGCCGTCACGACCGAAGATCCTCTGCCTCAGACCCGGGCGGCGCAAGTACTCTGGCCTGGTGGACGCCCTCTCCGTGTTCAGTCCGGAGACCCGGGGCTGGTTCGAGCAGGCCTTCGGCTCGCCGACCCCGGCTCAGAGCATCGGCTGGCCCGCGATCGCCAGCGGGAAGCACACGCTCATCCAGGCGCCGACGGGGTCGGGGAAGACGCTTGCCGCCTTCCTCTACGGCATCGACCGCCTGAGCTCGAGCCCGGGCGAGGGCCTGCGGCTCGTCTACGTGTCTCCGCTGAAGGCGCTCAACTACGACATCGAGCGGAACCTCCGAGGCCCGCTCGCGGGACTGCAGTCGACGCTCCGTGTCGCAGTTCGCACAGGCGATACACCGCAGAGGGAGCGGGCGGAGATGCTCCGGCATCCGCCCGACATCCTGATCACCACTCCGGAGTCGCTCTACCTGCTCCTCACGTCTCGGGCGCGCGAGAACCTCAGGGGCGTGAGGACGCTCATCCTCGACGAGGTGCACGCCGTCGCGGGCACCAAACGGGGTGCTCACCTTGCGCTGTCGGTGGAACGGCTCGAGCGGCTCGTCGACGAGCCCTTCCAGCGCATCGCCCTCTCGGCGACGCAGCGCCCGCTCGCGGAGATCGGGCGGTTCGTCGCGGGGGCGCGGGAGATCGAGCTCGTCGACGCGGGCAGCGCGAAGGAGCTCGATTTGAAGGTCGTCGTCCCGGTCGATGACATGCGTGAACCGGGTGTGACTGAGGGACAGTCCCTGGGATCTGACATCCGAGGCACCGGCCAGGAGGGGTCCCAGAGCTCGATCTGGCCGTCGATCTACCCCGAGATCCTGCGGCTGGTCGAGGAACACCGCTCGACCATCGTCTTCGTCAACAACCGCCGCCTCGCAGAGCGGTTGGCCCTCAGGCTCAACGAGCTGGCCGAGAACGAGGTAGCGCGCGCCCACCACGGCTCGATCGCGCGCGAGCAGCGCGTCGAGATCGAGGAGCTGCTGAAGGCGGGGGAAATCCCCTGCCTCGTCGCCACGTCGTCGCTCGAGCTCGGCATCGACATGGGAGCCGTCGACCTGGTCATCCAGGTCGAATCGCCGAAGTCCGTCGCGCGCGGCCTGCAACGCGTCGGGCGAGCGGGCCACGAGCTCGGGGCTGTCTCGACCGGGCGCATCTTCCCGAAGTACCGTGCCGACCTGCTCGAGGCCGCGGTCGTCGCGCAACGCATGGTCGAGGGGGCGATCGAGGAAACAGTGATCCCGCGCAATCCCCTGGACGTCCTCGCGCAGCAGATCGTCGCGATCGCTGCCGACGAGGAGATATCGGTCGACGAGCTCCACGAGCTCGTCCGGGGCGCGTACCCGTTCGCCGACCTTTCCCGCGCACAACTGGAGAACGTTCTGGACATGCTCGCCGGGCGCTACCCGTCGGACGAGTTCGCCGAGCTCAGGCCGCGCATCGTCTGGGATCGGACGGCGGGATTGATCCGCGGCCGGCAGGGCGTGCGCCGGCTCGCCGTCACGAACGCCGGCACGATCCCGGACCGCGGGCTCTTCGGCGTCTCTCTCGTCGACGGCGGCGGCCGGGTCGGTGAGCTCGACGAGGAGATGGTCTACGAGGCGCGTGCCGGGCAGACCTTCCTCCTCGGGGCCTCGACCTGGCGCATCGAGGAGATCACGCGCGACCGCGTGCTCGTCTCGCCGGCTCCCGGGGTCCCAGGCGCCGTTCCGTTCTGGAAGGGCGAAGGGATCGGCCGTCCGTACGAGCTCGGCCAGGCGATCGGGCGAGCGTCGCGCGAGCTTGTGGCTCAGAGCCACAAGGTGGCGGTACGGCGCCTCACCGAGGACCATCGACTCGACGAGCGCGCCGCGAACAACCTCCTTTCGTTCCTCAACGACCAGGCCGCGGCCACCGGCGTCGTCCCGTCGGACCGGACGATCGTGGTCGAGCGCTTTCGAGACGAGATCGGCGACTGGCGGCTCTGCATCCTGACGCCGTTCGGCGCCCGAGTGCACACGCCCTGGGCGCTCGCGCTCGGAGCGCGCTTCCGTGACTCGCTCGGGCTCGAGGTGCAGTCGATCTGGTCGGACGACGGCATCGCGTTGCACCTGCCGGACGCGGACGCGCCTCCGTCGACCGACGAGATCGTCATCGCGCCCGACGAGATCGAGGAGCTCGTCGTGCAGGAGCTCGGGCAGAGCGCGCTCTTCGGCGCGCGGTTCCGCGAGAACGCCGCCCGGGCGCTTCTCATCCCGCGGCGCCGCCCCGATCAGCGAACGCCGCTCTGGCAGCAGAGGCTCAAGGCGCAGGGGCTCCTGCAGGTCGCGCGCCGCTACGGCTCGTTCCCCGTGATCCTCGAGACGTACCGCGAGTGCCTCCAGGATGTCTTCGACCTGCCTTCGCTGAAGCGTCTCCTCACCGGATTGCGGACACGTGAGATCGACCTCGTCGACGTCGAGACACAGTCGGCGTCGCCGTACTCAGCGTCGCTCCTCTTCGACTACATCGCCACGTACATGTACGAGGACGACACACCTCCGGCAGAGCGGCGTGCTCAGGCGTTGTCTCTCGACCGTGACCTGCTCCGTGAGCTCCTGGGCCAGGAGGAGCTTCGTGACCTGCTCGACACAGGTGCAGTCGAGGAGGTCGAGAGCCAGCTTCGCGGGAGCCCCAGGAATGCGGATCAGCTCCACGACCAGCTGCGCCTCCGCGGCGACCAGCGCGGGGGGGAGTACGACACGGGCTTCGCGCAGACACTCCTGCGCGAAAGGCGCGCGCTCCTGGTTCGTATCGCCGATGAGGAGCGCCTGATCGCCGTGGAAGACGCCGGCCGCTATCGCGACGCGCTCGGCGTCATGCCGCCGGGCGGCCTCCCCGAGGTCTTCCTCGAAGGCGGTCCGGACTCGCTCGACCAGCTCGTCCTTCGCTTCGCGCGCGGGCGCGGTCCCTTCACCACAGCCGAGGCGACCCGGCACTTCGGACGCGACGTCGATTCGCTGCTCCGTGGGCTGGAGAGCCGGGAGCTGCTCGTCCGGGGCGAGCTTCGGCCCGGCGGAACGGAGCGGGAGTGGTGTGACCCCGACGTTCTCCGCCGCCTCCGGCGCGCGTCCCTGGCCGCGCTGCGGAGGGAGGTCGAGCCGACTGAACAGGCTGCCCTCGCGCGGTTCCTTCCGAGCTGGCACGGGATCGACCGGCGGGCGACGCTGCGTGAGGCGCTCGTCCCGCTTCAGGGGCTCTCACTTCCGGTCTCGCTCTGGGAGTCGGAGGTTCTGCCTCGGCGCGTGCCGGTCTTCACTCCGGGGCAGCTCGACCAGCTGTGCGCGTCCGGCGAGCTCGTCTGGGTCGGAGCGGGGCTCGACCGGGTCGCCGTCTATTTCCGCGAGGACGCCTCCGCCCTCGGGCGGCCCGCCGCCGCGTCGCGCCCCGAGGGCGAGGCTCACGAAGCGATCCGTGACGCCCTCGGGCGGAGCGCCGAGTTCTGGTACGACCTCGTCGCGGCGATCGGTCTCGAAGACGAGGTCGTTCTTCCGGCCCTCTGGGATCTCGTCTGGGCCGGCGAGGTGACGAACGACGCGTGGACGCCGCTCCGCGCCGGGCGCAGGTACCAGGTCCCGCGCGTGCCGCGGGGACGGCCACGTCGGTTCTCGCGCCAGCGGTCGGCCGGAATCACGGCGACGCAGGGGCGCTGGGCGCTCACCGAGCGGCTGTTTCCAGGCAGGCCCGACCCTCGGGCGCTCGCCGAGTTGATGCTCGAGCGCCAGGGAATCGTCACTCGGGAGGGCGTCCGCGGAGAAGGCGTGCCCGGCGGGTACGGGGCCGTGTACGGCGAGCTGCGCGCGCTCGAGACGCTCGGCGTCTGCCGGCGCGGCTACTTCGTCGAAGGGCTCGGCGGCGCGCAGTTCGCCCTTCCCGGCGCAGTCGAGCGCCTGCGCGAGCTGCGCCCGCACGAGGACGAGGAGCCCGAGCCGCTCGTCCTGCCCGCGGCGGACCCCGCCCAGCCGTACGGTGCGGCCCTGCCGTGGCCGAAGCGGGCGGACGGACGCGCGGCGCGCGTCGCCGGGGCGCAGGTCGTCCTCCTCGGCGGCGAGCCGGCGCTGTTCGTCGAGCGCGGCGGACGCTCTCTCGTCCCCCTGCGAGAGCCCACCGAAGACTGGCTCCGCGTCGCGCTTGCGGCGCTCGTCGAGCACGTGAAGCGAGGGGGTGCGACGAAGCGGCTAGCGGTCGAGCGGTTCGACGGCACGCCGGTCGCTGAGGCGGAGATCATGCCCCTTTTGCTCGAGGCCGGCTTCCTCGCAGGCCCGCGGCGGGCTGTGCTCCGCCCCTAGTTCACCGTCACCCAGACGCGGTGCGGGCTGACTGCGAGCCCGCGCGGGTAACCCCCGATGTGGATCACCTTCGCCACGGTTCCGGAATCGGGATCGACCCGTATCAGCGTGCCCGCGTCGAAGTCCGTAGCCCAGACGGCGCCGGCACCGGCGGCGACGTCCACGGTGGAGAGGAAGCCGTAGCTTCCATATAGGCCCGGGTTACGCGCGGTCCCAAGCGTGACTGTCTGGGTGAGCTGCAGCGTCTCGGGGTCGATGCGCCAGAGCAGGAGGCGCCCGGCCGCCGAACCGGCTGCCCACACCGAGCCGTAGCCGACCGTGATCGCAGTCGGTACGGCTTCGAGTTTGACCGTTCCCGTCGACCTCGCGGTCACCTGGGAGATCCGTGCGACCAATTGCCCCAGGTCGGCGAGCCAGACGGCGCGGGCGCCGACGGCGACGTCACGCAGGCCACCGCAGCACGTCAGGGGGTCGCGGCGGACGACGACGTCACTGCCCGGATCGATCTCGACGAGCCGACTGCCCGAGACAGCCCACACCTTGCCGTCACCGGCTGCGATCGCGTAGGCCGAAGCATCGATGTCCCTCGGGAAGCGAAACGTGTGCAGCGTTCCGCCTGTTCGCGCGTCCAGCTGGACAACCGTGTTGTCCAATCCGGTCGCAACCCATACCGCCCCGGCGCCAACCGCGATCTCTGTCGCCTGCGCCCCGATTCCGATGTTCCTGACGAGCTTGCGCGATCTGGCATCGACTTCGGAGACAGTGCCGTCGCCGGAGTTTGCGACCCAGATCGTCTTCGCCGTCACGGCGGCACCGCGCGGAGCCGCACCCACGCGTGTCGCGCCGACGACGCGGTTGCTTTTCGGGTCGACGGCGACGAGCGAGTCCGCCCTGACGACCGGCGGGCTGCTCCCGCTCTTGAACGCGAAGACGAGGGCTATCGCCAGGGCCGCGAGCAGTGCGACGACGGCGGCGATGAGTGTGGGCTTGTGTCGTGGTCTTGGTGTCGTTGCCGGTGATCGGGGCTTGTCGGGTGGTGTGGGTGTGGTGAGGGTGGGGTCGTGGTTGAGGATTTGTTGTTGGAGGTGTTGGAGGTTGGGGTTGGGTTGGAGGCCGAGCTCGGTTTCGAGGGTGCGGCGGGCGTGTTGGTAAGCCTCGAGTGCGTCGGCTTGGCGGCCTGAGCGGTAGAGGGCGAGCATGAGTTGTGCGTGGAGGCGTTCGCGGAGGGGGTGTTGGTTGGTGAGGTGTTCGAGCTCGGGGATGAGCTCGCTGTTCTTGCCGTTTTCGAGGTCGTTGTCGATGCGGTCTTCGAGGGTGTTGGCGTGGTGGTCGTCGAGTTGGCGGCGGGCGTCGTCGGCAAAGCGTTCGTCTTGGAGCTCGACCAGGGGTGTGCCACGCCAGAGGGCGAGGGCTTGGTGGGGTTGGCCTTGTTGGGCGAGGTGTTGGAAGCGGTTGGCGTCGAGCTCGTCGGGGTCGAGCTGGAGCTGGTAGCCGGGCTCGCGGGTGAGCAGGCGCCCCTCGCCGAGTTGCTTCCGTAGGTGGGAGACGGCGTTTTGGAGGATCTTGGTGGCGGTGGGTGGGGGCCGTTCGCCCCAGAGCTCGTCGATCAGCCGTTCCCTGGGCACGACCTGGTTGGGGTGCAGCAGCAGGTAAGCCAGAAGCGCCTGCTCCTTGCCGCGGCGAATAGCGACCGGCCGCCCCTCATCGACGACCTCCATTGGACCGAGGATGCGGAAATCCACGCGACGCCTCGCGGTGACCGTAACATCGCGCGCGGCGCCTGCCTAGACGCGGAATTACCGGTGAATTACCGCATGAATGCCCGAATCGTGGGCGATGTATGGGCTTCCCGTGACCGCCGTGGCGTCTCCTTGGTATGCGGACGGCGCGGTGCCGTCCACACGACAAGGAGGGACGGAATGAGCTTCAAGATCACATTCAGCCGGCTCGTCGGGGTTGCCCTCGTCGTTGCCGCCCTGACGAGCGGAACGGCATTTGCCGAGACGGCGCAGGGGCTGAAGGCGGATGGGCTCCGCCTCACGGCGATCGCCCGGGCGTACGAGCAGAATCGGCCGGCGGCGAGCTTCTACACCGCGCAGGGGCTGAAGGCTGACGGGCTCCGCCTCACGGCAATCGCAGACACATACAACCGCGAGCTGGGCTTGAAGGCGGACGGGCTGCGACTCACCGAGATGGCGCGGGTCTACGAGCAGAAT
>DATDDZ010000128.1:0-2894 GCA_036523555.1 Gaiellaceae bacterium | reverse complement strand
CGCGCGCTCGAGCTGCCACGGCTGCCGGCCTCCGATCGCCCGAGCATGTCGCAGCGCGCGCTCGCAGATCGACGTCGGTTCCGCGAGCACGCCGAGGCGGCCGAGCGATTTGGGAATCGCGACCAGTTGCTCCGGATCTTCCGCGACGAGCTCACGGGCGTAGCCGTCCAGGCGCGTGATCCCGCGCTCGCTGTAGTCGCCGGTCAGACACGAGTCCGGCGACTCCTCCGCGCACGCGATGCATCGACCGCAGGAGCGGCGGACGGTCGCGGTGACGAGCTGGCCGCGCGTGAAGCCGTAGCCGTCTCGCTCGACGACGCCCAGCGCCTCATGGCCGAGCACGAGCAGCGGTTCTCCCTCGGGCGGGATCCCGAACAGGCCCTCCGAGATCTCGCGGTCGGTGCCGCACACGCCCACTTCGAGCGTGCGGACGAGCACTTCGCCCTCGCGAGCCTCTACAGCCGGGACGTCTTCGATGTGTGTGGTGTGTGCGCGGCCCGGCTGCGTGACGAGCGCCCGCACCTAGGCCACCACCGACCGTGCGAGCCCGCGCAGGGATGCGATCATGCGATTGTCCCGCCGTGGAGATCGCCGTACGCGCGAACGCGAAGCTCGCGGAAGGACCGCGTTGGGACGCGGCGGCACGGCGCCTGCTGTGGGTGGACATCGAAGGCTGCGAACTGCACCTCCTCGAGAGCGGGCAGGGTCGTACGATCGGCGTCGACGCGAGGGTGAGCGCGGCGGCGCCGACGAGCGACGGCGCGGTGCTCCTCGCTCTGGCCGATCGCCTGGCGCTGGTCGATCTCGGTGACGAGTCCGTGCGTACCGTCGTGCGGTTCCCGCACGGGCCCGCCCTGCGCTCGAACGACGGCGCCTGCGACGCCGCCGGCCGCTTCTGGATCGGAACGATGGGTCTCGACGTCACACCGGGCGTGGGGGCGCTCTACCGCTACGACGGCACGCTCCGGCGAGTGCTCGATGGGGTGACGCTTTCGAACGGAATCGGCTGGCCGCGAGACGACACCCGGATGTACTACATCGACTCGGCTGTGCAGCGGGTCGACGTCTTCGACTTCGAGCTCGCGTCGGGCCGTCTCGACGAGCGGCGGCCGTTCGTCTCGATCGACGAGAGCGACGGCATCCCTGACGGGCTCACCGTCGACGATGAGGGCGGCGTGTGGGTGGCGCTCTACGGCGGGAGCTGCGTTCATCGCTACGACGTGAGAGGCTGTCTCGACGCCGTGCTCGAAGTGCCGGCGGAGAACGTCACCTCTTGTTGCTTCGGCGGCGATGACGGGCGCTCGCTCTTCGTGACGACGGCCGCGCCGGACGGAAACGTCTACGTCACCGAGCCGGGAGTGAGTGGGCCGCCCGCACACGTCTTTCAGACGGGCGGGACGAGAACAGCGCCGTCAGACGCGGACGACACGAGCGCCCGGTAGCGCGCAAACACGCCGGTGTCATAGCGCGGGGGAGGGGGCTGCCAACCGGCGAGGCGCTCGGCGAGCTCGCGGTCGTCGAGCTCTACGACGAGCGTGCCCTCGTCGACGTCGATTGCGATCACATCACCGTCTTGCACAACCGCAAGCGGTCCGCCGCGCGCGGCCTCGGGCGCAACGTGCCCGACCATGAGCCCCCGAGTCGCGCCGGAGAAGCGACCGTCGGTGACAAGTGCGACGGACTCGCCGATGCCGGCTCCGATCACAGACGCCGTGACGCTGAGCATCTCGCGCATGCCGGGACCGCCCGCAGGGCCTTCATACCTCACGACGAGTACGTCGCCCTCCGCGACGAGGCCCGCCCGCACGCCGTCGGTACACGCCTCCTCGCTGTCGAACACGCGCGCCGGTCCGCGATGCGAGCGGCGCGTCGTGGCGGAGAGCTTGACGAGGCTGCCCTCGGGCGCAAGGTTGCCGTGCAGCGCACGCAATGCGCCTGTCGGGTTGAACGGCTCCTCGAGTGCGCAGACCACTTCGCCGTCCGGCTGCGGCGCACCCACTGTCGCGTCGGCGAGCGTCCTCCCGTCGACGGTGGGCGCCTCGCCGTCCATGTGGCCGCCACGTACGAGCTCGCGAATCACGGCAGCCGAGCCGCCCGCGCGCTGAAAGTCCTCGGCCATCCAGCGGCCTGACGGCGCGAGGTTCGCGATCACTGGCGTGCGGCCAGCGACGCCCGTCAACTCCTCGAGGCTCAGCGGCACCTGTGCTTCGCGAGCAATCGCGAGCAGGTGAAGGACACCGTTCGTCGAGCCGCCGGTTGCGGCTATCCCCGCCATGGCGTTCATGAGCGCACGCCGGTCGAGGAAACGGCGTGCCGTCAGGCCTTGCTCGACGAGGTGCACGGCGAGCGCGCCCGCGCGGGCAGCGGCCTCGCCCTTCAGCTCGTGTTCGTCGGCCGGCACGAGCGCATCTCCCACGCACGCGATTCCCAGGCAGTCGATCGCAACGGCCATCGTGTTCGCGGTGAAGTGCCCTGCGCAGGTGCCTGCGCCTGGGCAAGCGAAGCGCTCGAGCTCGTCGAGGTCCGCGCGTGACATGAGCCCGCGCTCCTCGGCTCCCACGGCCTCCCACACGTCCTGGATCGTCACGTCGCGTTCGCGCCAGCGTCCGGCGCGCATTGGACCGCTGTAGACGAGCACCGCGGGCTTGTCCACGCGCGCGAGGGCCATCAGCGCAGCGGGAACCGTCTTGTCGCAACCGACGACACACACGAGCCCGTCGAAATCATGCGCGTGCACCATCAGCTCGATCGAGTCGGTGATCACCTCGCGTGAGATCAGCGACGCCCGCATGCCGGGGGTTCCCTGTGACTGGTTGTCGGAGACAGCGATCGTGTTGAAGCCAAGCGCAAGGCCGCCTGCGCCGGACACGCCCTCGCTCACGCGGTCGGCGAGC
>DATDDZ010000127.1:0-10465 GCA_036523555.1 Gaiellaceae bacterium | reverse complement strand
GCCGTCATGGGCCCCTCGGGCTCGGGCAAGACGACGCTTCTCAACTGCCTTTCCGGCCTGGACGAGATCGACGACGGCTCCGTTCTGGTCGAGGGCCTCAGCATCCACGAGCTCTCGGATTCGGCACGGACGAAGCATCGTGCCGCCGAGATGGGTTTCATCTTCCAGGCCTTCAACCTGATTCCGGTCTTCACCGCGACCGAGAACGTCGAGCTGCCGCTCCTTCTCGCCGGCATCCGTGAGCGCGACGCGCGCGAGCGGGCACGGGAGACGTTGAGCCGGGTCGGGCTCGGACACCGCCTCGACCGGCGCCCCGGGGAGCTGTCCGGGGGAGAGCAGCAGCGCGTTGCGGTCGCGCGCGCTCTCGCCGGGAAGCCGAGCATCGTCTGGGCAGACGAGCCGACCGGGAACCTCGATTCCGAGATGGCCCAGTCGGTGATCGAGCTGCTCGACGAGCTCCACGAAGAGGGGCTCTCCCTCGTCCTCGTGACGCACGACCCGACGATCGCCGCCCATGCCGACCGTCTGATCACCGTGCGCGACGGGAGGCTCGTCGCCGACGAGCGTCTCGGGAAGACGAGGGAGGAGGTGCGGGTCCGACAGGAGACGGCGGCCCGATGACGATCCTCGCGGTCTCGGTCGTCGTCGCCCTCCCGTTTCTCTACGTTCTCCTCCGCCGTCCGATCCTGCGGCGGCTTGCGCTCCGCAACGCCGCGCGGCGCCCGCGCGAGGCCCTTCTCGTCGTGCTCGGGTCGCTGCTCGGCGCGGCGATCATCACGGGATCCGCCGTCGTGGGCGACACGATGGACTCGTCGATCCGGCAGGTCGCCTGGCAGCACCTCGGCCCGGTCGACGAGCTCGTCCCTGCCCGTGACGCGGCGGAGTGGCATTCGCTGACGCGACGGCTGACCACGCTGCCGAGTTCCGAGATCGACGGCGTCCTCTCGCTCTCGACCTTCGACGCCGCGACGACGGCGGGAGCCAAGTCCGGCTTTCGGACTGTTCCGAGCTCCCGGGTCGTCGGCGTGGACTTCGAGGCCGCGCGCGCCTTCGCCAACGACCCGGCTGCGACAGGGATCAGCGGCTCCACCCCGGCGCTCGACCACGCGGCGATCACGAACGACCTCGCACGAGGCCTCGCCGTTCGGCAGGGCGCTCGGATCACCGTCTACGCGTACGGCCGCCGGCGAACGCTCACCGTCGATCGGATCCTGCCTCGCCGCGGTGTCGCGGGGTTCAACGTCTCCGCCGAGCAGGAATCGCGCAACGTCCTCGTCTCGCACGAGACCTTCGCGGCGATGCTCCGCGACGGGCGCGGGAGCGGAGCTCCTCCGTACTGGGTGGTCGCCGTCTCCAACCGGGGTGGGGTCGAGGCCGGCGCGGCGGGTACCAAGCGCGTCCAGGCGGCCATCGAGGGCACGGCGGGCGGGCTCGCGCCGCAGGTGATCACGGTCAAGAAGGATGTCCTCGCCACGGCCGACCAGGTCGGCTCGACGTTCACCCAGATGTTCACGGCCATGGGCAGCTTCGGGGTCTTCGCGGGCCTGCTCCTGCTCATCAACCTCTTCGTGATGCTTGCTTCGGAGCGCAAGTCGGAGCTGGGCATGCTGCGCGCCGTCGGCATGCGGCGCGGATTGCTGGTCGGGGCGTTCGCGACCGAGGGCTTCCTCTACGCGCTCGCGGCGACCATCCTCGGCACGCTCATGGGGATCGGCCTCGGCCGCGCGCTCGTCGCACTGTCCCAATCCGCCTTCAGCTCGGAGCACAGCCGCCTCGACCTCACGTTCACGGTCAAGAGCGCGAGCCTCGCTCAGACGTTCACCATCTCCTTCGTCGTAGCGCTGCTCACGATCGTGGTGATGAGCGTGCGCTTCAGCCGGCTCAACATCATCCGCGCGATTCGCGACCTCGCAGAGCCGCCACCCAAGCGCCGCCGGCGCTGGCTGGTCCTGGGAGCAGTCGGGACGGCTGTCGGAGCCCTCTGGACGGCGACGGCGATCTCCGCGTCCGATCCCTTCGGCCTCCTCCTCGGCCCGACCCTCGTGGTCGGCGGCCTGGCTCCCGCTTTCAACCGGCTCGTACCGGGTCGAACGGCGTCGTCGGCGATTGCCGGGCTGATGGTGGCTTGGGGCGCGAGCGTCTTCGCGATCTTCCCGGGCTCGGCCGAGGGCGCCTCGATCATGCTGTACGTCGCGCAGGGGATGGTGATGACGGCAGGGGGCGTCGCGTTCGTCACCCTTCAGCAGGACCGGCTCGTTGGAGTGCTTCGAGGCTTCGGCCGGCGTGCGCTCGCGTTTCGCCTCGGCCTCGCTTACCCGCTCGCCCGGAGGGGCCGCACCGGCCTGACCGTGGCGATGTATGCGCTTGTCGTCTTCATCCTGACGTTCATCACAGCCATCTCCTTCATGATCGACCGACAGGTCGCGACGGCGAGCGCGGACGTCGCGGGCGGGTCACAGGTGTTCCTCAGGTCGAGCAAGGCCAATCCCGTCTCGACGGCCGCGCTGTCGCGCGTTGACGGAGTGACGATGGTGGCGCCGCTCTCGCAGGTCGATGCGAGCTTTGCGCTCGATAACGCGCCGGACGAGCACCCGTGGCCTCTGACCGCGTTCGACCGGAGCCTGCTCGACATCGGCGCGCCGACACTCGAGGATCGCGGTGCCTATCCGACCGACCGCGCGGCCTGGACGGCGGTTCTGAACGATCCGAGCCTGATCGTCGCCGACCCCCTGTTCCTCCAGCGTGGAGGGCCGCCGAACTTCAGCGTGGTCGTCGGCGACAAGCTGACCCTCATCGATCCGACCACCGGCCGGACGCGACAGGTGACGGTGGCGGCGATCGGCCCGGCCGACAATCTCATCGGCAACGGGATGCTCTACGGCCGCCGGGGCGCGAACGAGCTCTTCGGGAACCGGCTCGTCGCCAACCGCGACTACCTGAGCGTGGTGCCGGTCGTCGACCTCGAGTCCTTCGCGGCGAGCCTCCAGTCGCGGTTCATCGGCAACGGTGTGGAGGCGTTCTCGATCCGAGCCCTGATGGACGAGTCCTTCACGACGACGCGCCAGATCTTCCGGCTGTTCCAGGGCTACCTCGCGATGGGCCTGCTGGTCGGTATCGCCGGCATCGCGGTCGTCATGGTCCGCGCCGTTCGCGAGCGGCGCCGGCAGATCGGGACTCTGCGTGCGCTCGGCTTTCCGGGGCAGTCGGTCGGGCGGAGCTTCGCCGTCGAAGCGTCCTACATCGCGCTGCAGGGAACGCTGATCGGGACGCTGCTCGCGCTGCTCACTCTCTACACGATCATCGCCCGCTCGGATGCGATGGGGAACCTCGAGTTCGCCGTCCCCGTGACCCAGCTCTCGGTCCTGCTCATCGGCACCGTCGTCGTCTCCCTGCTCGCCACGATCGGGCCGGCGCTGGCGGCGGCCCGGATCCGCCCCGCGGTCGCGCTCCGGATGACGGACTGAGCCAGGGCGCCGGCCGGCGTTGCCTTCCGGAGACCCGGCGAAATCCCCTTTGGTCTTCACCCTCCGCTGCCGATAAGAGGCGCATGCGGCGACGCCCGATCGGTCAGATCCTGGTCGAGAAGCACGAGATCTCGGAGGTCGAGCTCCAGGCTGCACTCGCCGAGCAGGCCCGGACGGGACGGCGTCTGGGCGAGATTCTGATCGAGTCCGGCCAGACGTCGTGGCTCGCCCTCGCGCGCGCGCTCGCCGAGCAGGTCCTCGACATCGAGGAGGCCGAGCCCGCCGCCCCGCCGCCTCCGCGCGCGGCCGCCGTGCGCGCGGTCGAGCCCGAGGTGGAAGTCGATCGCCTGGACCAGAATCCCGAGGCGAAGCTCCACAGCGTGGAGGCGATGCTGCGCGAGCGCCAGCGCGCCTTCATCGAGCTCGTCACAACGACCGAGACGCTGCGCATGAAAGTCGCTCGCCTCGAGGAGATCCTCGAGGAGCGCGACCGCGAGCTCACACGCCTGCGCCTGTTGCAAGCCGGCTGAGCCGGCTCGCGAAGAAGCGCTACTTCTTCGGCTCGACCGCCGCCGACCGCCCGAGCGTCTTGCCGTCCGCGGCGACCGCCTCGACGGCGAAGTACTTCGCGTCGCTCTGAACCGTGATCGGGGTCTCGAACGCTGTCTTCGTCCACGCCCCGATCCGCTGCAGGGTGTCGGGGTCGGACCCCGCCAGAACGGCCCAGCGCCGGACCTCGGTCGCGCCGTTCCAGCTTGCGAACAGCACGGCGACTGCCGGGCGCTGCTGCACGGCCAATGCGGGCCGGTCGGTCGGTCGGCCGTGCCAGACGAACCGGTAGGCGCGGTACGAGTCGGCGTCCTCGCCGGCCGGCTTGCCGTGGCCGAAGTACGCGTCGAAGAGTAGGCGGCCGTTCCGCGCGAACTCCGTCACGTACGGCCAGCCGCCCCAGCCGACGACGACATGGCCGCCGGGGAGAAACTGGGCGTTGCCCTCGAAGGGCGACAGGAGCCTCCGCGGGTGCCGATAGCTCCGTACGAGCGTCGCCCGTCTTGTCTTCGTGTCCGCTCGGATCACGAGCACGCGGGAGAACTTCTCCACGGGCGGCGCGGCGCCGTTGTCGAAGACGGTGATCGTCCCGTCGGGTTGCCGCCGCGCGTCGTGCTGCCAGGCGAAGCGGACGCCGGGGCCGAGCGCAAAGTCGCTGCGCTTCCCGCCGAGACGCCACATCACCTTCCCGGTCCGGCGGTTGACCTTGTAGACCGCGTGTGTGTTTCGCCCGGAGATGAGCAGGTTGCCGTCGGTGTCGACCTCGATCGCGTTCAGGTGCAAGTAGTCGTATGGCAGAGCCTTCGCTCCGCGCGATCGTTTGGGCGGCCTGGCGTACGACTCCTTGATCCCGATCTGCGGGTAGCTGTGCCACTCGAACAGGACGCGGCCGGTGGGGATGTCGATCTCCTGCACGATCCCGTCCCAGATCTTTCCCTGGGCGGGCCCTCCGACAGGCGTGAGGTCGACCTTGCGCCGGTGGTAGATCGGGATCAGGGCCGTGTCCTGCTTCGTGATCAGGAACTCGTGGACGTCGCCGGCGTAGCCGTGCCCGGGGCGGACCTCCGCGATCTGGTGGTAGTGGTCGTCGTAGATCACATACCAGCCGTCACCGGGGCCTCGGTTTTGCAGGCGCCCGCGCCACCACGTGAGCACCGGCCGGCCGTGATATCGCTGGACGCGGAAGTCGGTGATCCCCTTGGTGAACTTCAGGGGATGGAACCAGACGATCTCGCCGCGGTTGTCCATGATCAGCGGGCCCGCCTGCTGCACCGCGAGCTTCGGCCCGAGGAAGACGTAGCCCGGCGCAGTTCCCCGTGCCGGAGTCCTGACCTGGATGCGCGGGGGCCTCAGGTCCGGTCGCGACTCGAACGTCTGCGCTGGGCCTGGAGCGGGGCCCTGCTTCTCTTGCGGTGGGCTCGCGCTCTTCTTCTCGGTGCTACATCCGGCGAGGACGAGCACCGCCGCCGCGAGCACGAGCGCCACCTTCCGCGACTGCATCAGTCGCGCCCCAGCACGGCGGAGCGTGCCATGGAGCGCCCGCTCGAGTCGAGCGCGCGGACGGCGAGCCACGCGACGCCGGCGGGGAGGGGAATCGCGGTCTCGAACGCCCGCTTCGGAACGACTCGCACCGGTTGGAGACGGGTCCGCTCGGCTCCCGCCAGGAGCTGCCAGCTGTGCACTTCCGTGGCGCCGTTCCAGCTCACGTAGACGAAGTTGCCGTCGATCGCGACCGAGGGAGGCTGCGCCGGCCTCCCGATCCAGGGGAAGCGATAGGCCCGGTACGAGTCTGCGCCCCTGCCGGCGAAGCGCGCGTCGAGCAAGGTGCTCCCGCGCGGCCCGAACTCGGTGAAGTACGGCTGATGGCCCCAGCCGGCGAGGTAGTGGCCGTTCGGCAGTCGCTGCAGGTTTCCCTGGTCGATGGCCACGATCGGGGGGTCGTGCACGAAGGTGCGCAGGACTGACGCGCGCATGCGCTTCTCGTCCAGCCGGAGCACGAGGCCCCGCGACTGCCTCCGCAGCTTCGGTGCGGCCGCGTTGTCGAAGAGCGTCAGCGTCCCGTTCGGTTGTCGTCGTGCATCGTGCTGCCAGCCGAAGCGTGCGCCGCGGCCGAGCGCGAAGTCGCTTCGCTTGCCGCCGAGCCGCCAGATGATCTCTCCGGTCCGGCGGCTGATCTTGTAGACGGTGTGCGTGTTCCGCGCCGACACGAGCAGGTTGCCGTCGGTGTCGACGTCGATCGAGTTGAGATGGAAGTAGTCGAACGTCCTGGCCGGATCCTTCGGCAGCCGGTAGTAGGACTCGACCAGGGCGACGTGGCCGATGCTGTGCCACTCGAAGAGGACGCGCCCGGTCTTGATGTCCACCTCCTGGAAGGCGCCCTCGAGCACTTTTCGGGTCTTCACGCGCACGATGTGGGAGAGCGTGATCAGGGCCGTGTTGCGCTGCGTGATCATGAACTCGTGCATGTCGCCCGAGAGGCCGTTGCCGGGATGAACGTACGCGACGGGTCGATAGCGATCGTCGTAGATCGCGTACCGCGCGCGGCGGCTTCCGTCGCGAGATCGCTCCTGCCACCAGGTGAGCACGGGCTTCCCCCGGTAGCGCTGGACGCGGAAGTCGGTCGCGCCGCGGGCGTCGAGCGGCAGGAACCACACGACCCGACCCCGGTTGTCGAGAATCAGCGGCCCCGCCTGCGCGACGCGCTTCTTCGGCGCGATGAACACGTAGCCGGGAGTGACGCGCGCGGTGCGCGCGAGGACCTGCACGCGCGGTGGCTCGAGGTCCGGCCGCGAGTGGAACACACCCACCGGCACCTGTGCCTGCGCGGTCTGCGCGGCCGCGACGCAGCAGCCGAAAGTGACGATCGACCCGACGCCGAGAGCGAGGCGCGCCGCGCGCACGGTCAAGGCGTCTCTGCCGCCGCCGCCGTCGTGCGAGCGGTGATCAGGACCGGGAACACGACGATCAGCGTCGCCCCGATCGCGAGTGCCGCGACGCCGATCACGTCGAGCGCATAGCCGCCCAGCAGCGCGAACGAGGCGCCGAGGAGCGCAGCGAGCAGGTCGTTGAAGCCGAGCAGCCTGCCGCGCTCTGCGGCGCTGGTGCGGTCGGCGAGCTGCGTCGTCGCTGCGACGAACGAGATGTTCCAGCCGACACCGAGCCCGAGGAGCAGGACGGCCGTGCCGAAGACGCTCTCGACCCAGAGCAGGCCGATCGTCGACAAGCCCATCACGACCAGCCCCACGTCGAGCGCCGCGGCTGTGCCGGTGCGGTCGATCACCGCGCCGATCACGAGCACGAGCGCGTACATCCCGAACACGTGGGCGCCGATGATCGGGAACACGGAGCTCTGGCTGTGATGGTGATGCTCGACGACGACGTAGCCGGTCAGGTTCATGACGGAGACCATCACGCTGAAGCTCGCCAGCGCGGCGAGCATGGCGGGAATCACGCCCGGACGCGCGACGATCTCACGGAGCGGCGTGCCGGCCCCTTCAGCCCCGGTCGGGGTCTTGTCGCCGATCAGCTCCGCGATCTTCTTGGGATCGGGTCGCACGAACTGGACGAGGACGACCGCGACGAGACCGATACCGGCCGCCGCGAGCCAGGGAACCGTGAGCGACTCGGCCTTCACGTCCTTGCCGGAAAACAGGGGCCCGAAGACCGTCGGCCCGAGAATCGCGCCGAAGACCGATCCGAAGAGAACGTAGGAGATCCCCCGCGCGCGCCGGTGGGGTGGATACATGTCGCCCGCCGCCGCTCGCATCAGGAGCGCGATGCCGCTCGAGGCCCCGACGAGCCAGAACCCGCCGATGACCGCCGGTGTCGACTCGAGGTGCGTCGCCAGCGCGGTCAACGCGCATCCGGCCGAGCCGATCGCAAACCCAACAGAGAGCACCGGGACGCGCCCGAACCGGTCCATGAGGCGTCCCGCGAAGAAGCTCGTCGTGCCCGACGCCGTGAGGAAGAGCGCGGGGCCGAGCCCCAGCAGGCCTCTCACGCCGGTCACGAGCACGAAGGTCAGGGACGAGACGGCTGCGACCAGCTGGAGGACGGCCGAGTTGACCGCAAGTGTGGCCGCGAGGATCAACGTGTTGCGCCGAATCGGCAGATCCGGCACCGGCCTGCTCGCCACGGGCCCATTCAACCAGCGGGCCCGGGGGGTCTGCTGCTTCAATGGCCGCGGTGAACGCTCGCGGGAAGCTCGCGGTCGCGGCGCTCGCGGTCGCGCTCGCCGCGGTCGCTGCGGGCGTTTCGGAGTCCGCTGTCGCCGGGTGCGGCGGCTTCCCGGTGACGCCGAGCCAGATCGGCGGCACGCACTTCAGGGCCTCTCCGCTTCGTCACTCCGTCCTGGAGGCGGGGCTCGCCGGGACGCGCATCCGGCTCGAGGGCGTTGTCCTCACCAGTGCCTGCAAGCCGATTGCCGGGTCACGTCTCGACTTCTGGCAGGCCGATCGCAAGGGCGCATACGACGACCAGGGCACCCGGCTGCGGAGCCATCAGTTCACGGATGCCATGGGGCGGTACTGGCTGCAGACGATCCTGCCGGGGCCGTATGCGAATCGTGCGCCGCACATCCACGTCACCGTGCACACCCGGGCCAAGCACCCGGTGACCACGATGCTCTACTTTCCGGGCGAGCACCTGAACGCGCAGGACCCGTTCTTCGACCGGCGGCTACTGGTCCGGTTGCGGCTCGTCGACCACCGCTTCGTCGCGCATTTCGACTTCGTTCTGAGCCGATGAAGCAGGTCGCCGTGCTCGTGCGGGGCCGAACACGTTCAGCGTCGGGACCGCGGCATGCATCGTGGCGATCCTGCTCGCGGTGAACGTCCTTGGGTAGGAGCGCGGCCGCCGCGGTCGCTGTTGTCGCATCGCTCCTCCTGCCCGCAACGGCGAACGCCCATGGCGATCCGGCGAGCGACTACCTCCTCACGCAGAGCGTCTTCCTTCCCTTCAACGCGAGGATCGACGCGCGCTCTGGCACGCATCTGAACGATGTGATCGCGTCCGCGGACCGCGCCGGCTTCAAGATCAAGACGGCGCTGATCCTCGGGCCCTCCGACCTCGGCACCGCCTTCTCGCTCATCAACAAGCCGCAGCGCTATGCAGAGTTCCTGGGTCTCGAGCTTTCCTTCGTCTATCGGCAACGGCTGCTCGTCGTGATGCCGAACGGCTTCGGCTACTCGGTGAAAGGGAATCCAGACCCCAAGGCCGCCCGCGTGCTCAGGACCGTGCCTGCGCCCGGAGCCGACGTCACGAAGGAGGCGGATGCGGCGACGCTCGCGATCCAGCGGCTCGCGGCCGCGGAAGGGCACCGCCTCGTCGTCTCGTCGGGGAGCGGGTCCAGCGGCCGGGACCGCATCACGATCGCTGCGGCGGCCACGCTCGCAGCAGCCGTCTTTGCGGGATTCGTCTTCTACCGCCGCCGCGGGTAGCGCGGTCGGTCCAGGGTCGTAACCTTTGCTCGTGATCACCTGCGCGAACTGCGGACGGGAGAACCCGGCCGGAGCGAAGTTCTGCAACAGCTGCGGCTCTCCGCTCGAAGAGCGGCCGCAGGGCCTCGAAGAGGAGCGCAAGGTCGTGACGGTGCTCTTCGCGGACCTCGTCGGCTTCACGGCGCGCGCGGAGCAGTTGGACCCGGAAGACGTGCGCGCCATCCTCACGCCGTACTTCGCCCGCGTTCGCCGTGAGATCGAGACCCACGGCGGCACGGTGGAGAAGTTCATCGGCGACGCCGTCATGGCCGTGTTCGGCGCGCCGATCTCGCACGGTGACGATCCGGAGCGCGCCGTGCGCGCCGCGCTTGCGATCCGGACGGCGGTGGAGGAGATGAATGCGAGCGATCCCGAGCTCGACCTGAAGGTTCGGATGGCGGTCAACACGGGCGAGGCGCTCGTCTCGGTCACCGCCACCGGCGGAGAAGGAATGGTGGCGGGTGACGTCGTCAACACCGCTTCGCGCCTGCAGGAGGCGGCGCCTGTGAACGGCATCCTCGTCGGAGAGGAGACGTACCGCTCCACCAGGCTCGTCATGCAGTACGACGATGCCGACCCGGTCGTCGCGAAGGGCAAGCAGGAACCGGTGCCGGTCTGGATCGCGCTCTCGGCGACGAAGGGCCCGGGTGAGCGGGCGGCGGGCCGCGCTCCGATGCTCGGGCGAGCTTCCGAGCTGGCCGTGCTCCAGGGGATCTGGGAGCGGGTCGTGTCCGAGCGGCGGCCGCAGCTCGTCACGCTCTTCGGCCCGGCCGGGATCGGGAAGACGCGGCTCACGACCGAGTTCGGCGAGCTCGCCGCAGGCGAAGGAGCCCGCGTCGTCAGAGGCCGCTCTCTGCCCTACGGCGAGGTGATCCCGTATGGCGCCTTCGTCACGCAGGTGAAGCAGATCGCGCGGATCTTCGACACCGACGAGGCGGAGATCGCCTCGACCAAGCTGCACGAGGCCGTGTCGGA
>DATDDZ010000126.1:0-6289 GCA_036523555.1 Gaiellaceae bacterium | reverse complement strand
AGCGCGACGAGGTTGGCCGTCGTCGACGTGTAGTGGCTCGAGAGCACGCCGAAGCCGAGGCCCCCGGATTGCTTGATGAGCACGAAGAACGCCAGCGCCATCGTCGCGTCGCCGATCGCGTTCATGACGAACGCCTTCTTCGCGGCTGCGACCGCGCTCGGCCGTTCGTGCCAGAAGCCGATCAGCAGGTAGGACGAGAGACCGACCATGCCCCAGCCGGCGAGCAACAGGAGCAGGTTGCCACCCTGCACGAGCAGCAGCATCGAGAAGACGAAAAGCGACATGTACGCGAAGTAGCGGCGCTCCTCGGGGTCGCCGTCCATGTAGCCGATCGAGTACGCGACGATCAGCGCGCCGACGCCCGAGACGATCAGCATCATCATCACGCTCAGCGGGTCGACGAGGACTTCGAAGCCCGAGTGATACGAGCCCCCCGACAGCCACGTCCACGCGGTGGAGACGACCTCCCGGTTGCCGCCGCTCCGGCCCAGCAGCCCGACGAATGCCGTCAGCGCGCCGCCGAACGCCACGAAGCAGGAAAGCGTCGCGAGATAAGCGGCGGCGCGGCGTGACAGCCGCGTTCCGCCGAGCGTGATCAGCCCGGCCGAGGCGAGCGGGGCGAGCAGGCAGATCCAGGCGCCGGCGATCATCCTCGGAGCCGGTTGAGGCGGTCGACGTCGAGCGTGACCCGCTTGCGGTTGATGGCGACGACCAGTCCGAGGCCCACGACGACCTCCGACGCGGCGACAGCCATCACGGCGAGCGCGAAGATCTGGCCGTCCCCGTTGCCGAGGTTGCGCGAGAAGCCGATCAAGGCCAGGTTGGCTCCGTTCAGCATGATCTCGAGCGACAGGAGGACGATCAGCGGGTTGCGGCGCAGGAGGACCCCGAGAGAGCCCGTGGCGAAGAGGAACGCGGCCACGCCGAGATACCAGGCGACGCCGGGGCCGCTCACAGAGGCGGTACCTCCTCGGGAGCGCCACGCGAGTGCGCGCCGAGGATGACGCCGCCGACCGCTGCGACGAGAAGCACGATCGACGTGATCTCGAACGCGAGCAGGTGGTCGGTGAGGAAGAGGCGGCCGATGGTGGCCGGGCTGCCGAAGCTCTGGTGGATCTCGGCCGAGTGCGCGAGCCGCCCGCCCGCCTTCAGCGCGACGGCGACGATGATCTCGACGAGCAGCGCGGCGGCCGCGAGCACAGCGCCGAAGGCCTGCCAGCTCGGGCCTCCGGCCCACGGCGATTCGCTCCTCGGGCCGATGTACGCGATCACGAACAGGAACATCACCATGACCGCACCCGCGTAGACGAGCACCTGCCCGGCGGCGACGAACTCCGCCGAGAGGAGGAGGTAGAGGACGGCGAGGGAGGCGAGGTTCCCGATCAGCGCGAGCGCCGAGTAGAAGGGGTTCGAGAACGAGACGACCGCGACCGCGGAGCCGAGACACGCAAATGCGGCTGCGATCCACACGGCCCAGACGAGCACGTTGCCGAAGGTCGCCAGGAGCATCACGAGTGTTCCCGGTAGTAGGGGATCGGCGTGTCGTAGAGGTCGCGGTCTGCGACCGGCGTCTTCTTGACTGGCTCCGCGAGCAGCATGTCCTTCGTGTAGATGAGGTCGTCGCGCGAGTACTCGGAGATCTCGTACTCGTTACCGAGTGTGATCGCGTCGAACGGGCAGGCCAGCTCGCAGTACCCGCAGAAGATGCAGCGGCTTATGTTGATCTCGTAGATGCGCGCGTATCGCTCACCGGCCGAGACCCTGTTGTCGGGCGTGTTCTCATCCGCCACGACCCGGATGCAGTCCGCGGGGCACGCGGCGGCGCAGAGTGAGCAGCCGACGCATTTCTCGAGACCGTTCTCGTGCTTGTGGAGCCGGTGTCGTCCTCGGAAGCGCGGGTAGACGGGCCGCTTGTACTCGGGGTACTGCTGGGTGATCGGCTTCTTGAAGAGCTGACGGAACGTGACGGCGAAGCCCTTGACCGGGGCGAGCGCCATCAGATCCACACCACCAGGAGCGCCGTGACGATGGCGTTGACGGTCGCGACGGGCAGGAGCACCTTCCAGCCGAACCGCATCAGCTGGTCGTAGCGCAGGCGCGGGACCGAGGCGCGGATCCAGATGAAGGCCGAGACGAAGAGGAACACCTTGAGCAGGAACCAGAGCGGGCCGAGCGGCGCGTACGGACCGTGCCAGCCTCCGAAGAAGAGCGTCACTGCCAGCCCGGAGAGCGTGATCATGTTGACGTACTCGGCCGTCTGGAAGAGCCCCCAGCGCATGCCGCCGTACTCGGTGTGGTAGCCGGCGACCAGCTCCGTGTCGGCCTCCGGAAGATCGAATGGAGGACGGCTCGTCTCGGCGATCATGCCGATCACGAACACGATCAGCCCCACCAGCTGCGGGATGAAGAACCAGATCGTCGCGCCCTGCTTGTTGACGATGTCGACGAGGTTCAGCGACTGGCCCATGAGGACGACGCCGAGGACGGACAGCGCGAGCGAGACCTCGTACGAGACGAGCTGGGCGCACGTCCGCATCGAGCCGAGCAGTGAGTACTTCGACTCGGACGCCCAGCCTCCGACGATCGCGCCGTAGAGCCCCACCGAGCTGAGAGCGAAGATCAGGATCAGCCCGATCGAGACGTTCGTGACCTCGCCGTTGACGCGCCAGTGCCAGATCTTCCAGCCGGCGCCGAAGGGGATGACCGCGAACGCGGCCAGCGCCGTGAACATCGAGAGGACCGGGGCAAGGATGTAGAGGGAGTCGTGCGCGGCGACCGGGAAGAAGCTTTCCTTGCGCACGAGCTTGATCAGGTCGGCGATCGGCTGCAGGAGGCCGTACGGCCCGGCGCGGTTCGGCCCGTAGCGGTTCTGCATGCGTCCGAGCAGCTTGCGCTCGAGCCAGGTCGTGTACGCGAACGCGAGCATGATGAGATTGACGATCACGGCCGCCTTGAGCAGGGAGATCCACCACGGCTCGGTCACTTCACGACCTCGACGCTCGGTAGCAGGTCGCCGGCGTGCTCGTCGGCGATGCGGACGAGCCCCGGGCGCAGGTCGCGGCTCAGGCGGGCGCGCAGGGTGACACTCGTCCCGTTCGAGCGCACCGTCACCTCGTCGCCGCCGGCGATGCCGCGCGACTGCGCGTCCTGCTCCGACAGCTCGACCTCGGCCTCCGGTCGCTGGAACTGAAGCTCGGGGATGCGCTCCACGGCGGGGCCCGAGAACAGCGCGTGGTAGCGGACGAGCTGCAGCCCGTCGCCGCGGCTCGGTGCGGGCGGGGCCTCGATCGGCTCGGGCCCCGACGTCGTCGGATGCAATGCAGCTCGCTCTCCGACATCGCCGAACGGAATGCCGTCGAAGGCGATCGGCGACACCTCGGCGAACACGCCGGCCGGATGCGGAGAGACGTCGACGCCGAAGCGCTCCGCCAGCCTGGATATCCAGGCGAGCTCGTCCGGTGCGGGTGGGATGACCGTCCGGCGGAGTCGCTGGACGCGGCCCTCGAGGTTGACGTAGGTGCCGTCCCGCTCGAGGTAGCTCGTTCCCGGGAGGACGAGGTCGGCCCACCCGGCGGCGAGCCCGTGGAACATCGAGATCACGAGCACCCGCTCCGCCTTCTCCGCCATCGCGCGCACGTCGGGGTTCGCGGCGGCCTCGTCGCCGGAGACGATCAGCAGGCCGACGGGGTCCGGGCGGGTCGGCTCCCCGTCCGCCGCGCACGCCCAGGCGTCCCCGATGCCCCGCCCGTTCGCGGTCTCCGGGAGATAGAAGGCGCCGTGGGCCCCGAGCCGCTGCGCCAGCGCGGCGACCGTCGCGCCGCCGTGTCCGCCGGGTCCCGACCAGACGAGGATCGCCCGGGCGGCGCCACGAACGGCCTCCTCGTCGAGCTCGTGCACGACGCGGGCGCCTCGGCGTCTCGCTTCCTTGATCCAGAGGTCGACGATCGGCGCGCGCTCGACCACGGGGACGTCTCCCAGTACCACGACGAGGTCCGCGTCGCGCAGGTCCGAGAGCGGGACACGAGAGCCGTCGAGGGCGTCGGAGATCTCCTCCGGGAAGAGCGCGTTGTGCGCGTCGAGCCCCTGTCGCAGGAGCTTCGCGAGCGCGTAGGCGTGCTCGACCGTTTCGGAGCCGGACAGGGCGACCACGATCCGGTCGCCTGCCTCTCGGAGCAGGCGCTCCGCCTCGTCGAGCGCCCGGTCCCACGACACCTCCTCGAGGCCCCGGCGCCGGACGCGCAGGATCGGGTCGCGCAGACGGTCGGTTGCGTTCAGGTGGCCGAACGCGAAGCGGCCCTTGTCGCAGAGCCAGCCCTGGTCGACCTCCGGATGGTTCCGGGAGAGGATCCGCTTCACCTTCCCCTCACGGGTGGTGGCCTGGACGTTGCAGCCCACGGGGCAGAGGCCGCAAACCGTGGGCACGTCCTGGATCTCCCACGGGCGCGCCTCGAACCGGTAGGTCGTCGAGGTCAGCGCGCCGACCGGGCAGAGCTCGATCACGTTCCCGCTGAAGGGCGCGCGGTAGGGCTCGTCCTCGAACGTCGAGATCATGGAGGAGGCGCCGCGCTCGACGGCGACGAGCTGGCCGTCCTCCGCCACGAGCTCGCTGAACCGCGTGCAGCGGTAGCAGAGAATGCAGCGCTCGCGGTCGAGCGCGATGAGGGGCGAGACCGGGATCGGCTTGTCGAAGGTCCGCTTCGGGAACGTCATCCGCGTGCTGCCGGGGCCGTAGCGGAACGTCAGGTCCTGCAGCGGGCACTCGCCGCCCTTGTCGCACACCGGGCAGTCGAGCGGATGGTTGACGAGGATGAACTCGAGCGTCGCGTTCTGGGCCTCGGCGGCGACGGACGAGGTGAGCGCCGTCCGAACCACCATCCCCTCCTGCGCGGTGAGCGTGCACGCGGCCTGCGGCTTCGGCGGGCCTGGCTCGACCTGGCACAGGCACATCCGGCACGCGCCGACGGGAGGCCCCAGCCTGGGCTCGTAGCAGAAGACAGGGATCTCGATCCCGGCCGCCAGCGCCGCCTCGACGAGCCCGGTCCCCTTCGGCACCTCGACGGCGACACCGTCGATCGTCAGCTTCACGGTCTGGGGGGCGGCGCTCACCGAGAATCACCTTGTGGCTCTGAGCCACAAACACGGTCTCGCCATGAGCATTGTGGCTTGAAATGGGAGCTACGTGCAGAAAGTGGCTCAGAGCCACGAACTTGGACACGTCTGCTCATGCCGTCACCGCGACGGTCGGGAGGGGCGCGTGCACGGCCACGGGCGCGACGACGCCGTGGAGAGGAGAGGAGTCGCCGAACGGACACCCCGCCTCGTCGATGTGCGCCTGGAACTCGGCGCGAAACTTGTCCACGTAGCTCGCCACGGCGACCGCAGCGGTCTCGCCGAGCGGGCACAGGCACTTGCCGTTGATGCGATCGCAGACGTCCAGCAGGAGATCGAGCTCGGACTGGACCGCGTCACCGGCTTCGAGGCGACGGAGGATCTGCGTCATCCACCGCGTCCCCTCGCGGCAGGGCGTGCACTTGCCGCAGGACTCGTGCTCGTAGAACTCGGAGACTCGAACCCCGAGCTGCACCATGCAGCAGCGGTCGTCGATGCACACGACCCCGGCCGATCCCATCGCCGTGTTCAGCTTCAGCAGGGAGTCGAAGTCGTAGCCGACGTCGATCTCGTCCCCCTTCAGGATCACGGTCGACGACCCGCCCGGGATGACGGCTTTGAGCTGCCGGCCGCCGGGGATGCCGCCGCCGAGCCCGTAGATGAGCTCGCGCAGTGACGTGCCGTTCTCGATCTCGTAGTTTCCGGGCCTCTCGACGTGTCCCGAGATGGAGACGACGCGTGTCCCGCGCGAGTCGGGGACGCCGAGCTTCGCGTACTCGGCGCCTCCCATCGCGATGATCGGAGGCAGCGACGCCATGGTCTCGACGTTGTTGACGACCGTCGGGGACGCGTCGAGCCCCTGGACGGCCGGGAAGGGAGGCTTCGTGCGCGGCTGACCACGCTTGCCCTCGAGTGACTCGAGCAGAGCGGTCTCCTCGCCGCAGATGTACGCGCCGGCGCCGCGGTGCAGGACGATCGAGACGTCGCCGAGCAGCTCCGGTCGCCCTTCGAGCTCCTCGAGTGCCTGAACGAGCACGTCGTACGGGCCCGTGTACTCGCCGCGAATGTAGACGAAGACGTGCCTCGACTCGACGGCGTGCGCGGCGATGAGGCAGCCCTCGATGAAGCGATGCGGGACGCGCGCCATGATCTCGTTGTCCTTGAAGCTGCCCGGCTCGGA
>DATDDZ010000125.1:0-3541 GCA_036523555.1 Gaiellaceae bacterium | reverse complement strand
GGCGTCGCGCCGACGATCACGAAATTGGACGTCCGTGCAGCAGCTGCGATAGTCCGCAGGAAGCCGCTCAGCCGGTAGCCGCCGTAGCGAACCTTCGGTTCGAGACCGAGGGTCTCGGCCGCGGCGCGCAACCCGTTGATCAGGTCGATGGTCCCGGGCGACGTGTCGGTGAGATTCCGCGGCGCATTGACGACGAGTGCGACGCGTAACGTCGCGGCACTTGGCCGCCGCGGGCCGTGACCGACCGTCGCAGCTGTCACGAGGCCGGCGATGGCAGCGATGGCGAGCAGTGTGACTGCGACGCCGAGGACCGTTAGCCGACGAGAACGCGGCGGTGGCCGGGCCGGTATCTCCGCAGAGAGCGGCGACACGCTTGGCCAGTCGAGTCCGGGGTCGTGTTGCAGGATTTGCGTCTCGAGCCGCCGGATAGTCTCGCCCGGTTCGAGCCCGAGCTCATCGATTAGGAGGCGTCGGCCGCGCTGGTAGGTCTTGAGCGCGTCGGCCTGCCGCCCCGAGCGATAGAGGGCAAGCATCAGCTGCGAGCGCAGGCGTTCCCGCAGCGGGTTGGCGTCGACGAGCTGCTCGAGGTCCGCGACCAGATCCGAGTCGCGGCCGGCAGCGAGCCGGGCGTCGAACAGATCCTCGAGCGTCGCCAGCCGGAGCTCCTCAAGCCGCGCGATCTCCGGCTGGGCGAACGTCTCATACGCGAACTCCGGGAGCGCGGGGCCGCGCCAAAGCGACAAAGCCTCGTCGAGCGCGCCCGCAGCGTTCGCGGCGTCTTCCGCTGCGAGGAGGCTGCGGCCTTCGGCTCGTAGCGCATCTAAGCGATCGACGTCGACCTGGCCGGGGTCGACCCTGAGGACGTAGCCGCTGCCTTGGGTGACGAGGACCTGCGGAGGCCCGTCAGAGCGGCTCGGCTCGAGCGCCTTCCGGAGCTGCGAGACGTAGACGCGAACGACCTGCTCGGCCGTCTTTGGCGGCCGCTCACCCCATAGCTCGTCGACGATGCGATCGACCGCGACCACCTCGTTCCGGTGCAAGAGCAACAGCGCGAGCAGTGCACGCGCCCGAGAGCCGCCGAGGGAGACGGGACGGCCGTCCTCAGCGACCTCCAGCGGGCCGAGCAGCCGGAACTCCACTTCGTGCTTCTACCACGCCGCTGCCGCGAAGGACAGGCGTTTAGCGGGCCTTTATGTCGTATTTACGCGCCGAGCTGACAGTCACGACTCCGTCCTAAGGAGGAGTGCGAAATAAGCTGGCGTGCAACACTTTCTATGGCGGCTCTGCTGAGCGGGCTTGCAGCCGCCCTCCTGCCGGCGCTCTCGCAGGCAACCCCGCCGGGCAGCAACGGCCGGATCGCGTACGAGCTGAAGGATCCGACCGGTCACTGGCAAGTCTGGGTTGCGAGCTCCAGCCTCTCGGGAGCGAAGCAGCTGACAGGTGGTGCCTACGACAGCGGGTGGCCGGTGTGGTCGCCGGGCGGCAAGACGATTGCTTTCGACAGCGATCGAACCGATCACACGCCGAAGAACTCCAGGCACGTCAACGACGTCTTCGTGATGAAGGCTGATGGGTCCGGCGTGAAGAAGCTGACCGACTCGAAAGGGGCGAGCGGGGATGCCGCCTGGTCACCGAACGGATCATTGATCGCGTTCGACGCCGACCGCGGAAACCACAAAGGGCTACGCGCTCTCTACGTCATGGACGCGAAGGGCGGGAAGCTCAGGAGGGTCACGACGCCCGCGCGTCCCCTCAGCGACTACTCGCCTCGCTTCTCACCGGACGGAACCCATCTCGTCTTCCTGCGCGCGCGCGGGACCGCCGAGACCGCACCGGCTGCCCTCTTCACCGTCCGCCTCGACGGAAGCGGTCTCCATCGACTGACCTCGTTTTCGATGCACGTGGGCGATTCGGACTGGTCGCCCGACGGCAAGCGGATCGTGTTCGAGGCATATCCGAACCCCGCCGCGTACGGAGACATCTTCGTCATCGATGCGACCGGCGGCCGCCCGGTCAACCTCACGCGCAACCCCGCCGGTCAAGCGGGATCGGCAGATCCCGTCTGGTCGCCCGACGGCCGCAAGATCCTCTTCCTCGACATCCGTCGCGTGAACGGAATCGGAAGGACAGGCCTTGCCACAATGAACCCAGACGGCTCCGCGCGTCAGTTCATCTCGAGAAAGAACATCGAGGAACATCAGCCCGATTGGGAGTCCGTCCACCGATGATCCGCCAGGCGAACGCCCGCCCCCGCGTGCCGCGAGCATCAAGGCTTGCGCGGTCTCCTGACGCGGCCGAACGGTCTCCCGCCGACCTCGAGAAGAAGCTAGACAAGGTCGGCGGCGAGTAAGGCTCGCCTGGGCCAGTGTTCGGGAATGATGCTCCTATAGCGCGTCAAGTCATCTGCGGCTGCTGTTGTTCGAGGAGTCGGTAGAGGTGGCGGGCGAGGTAGCGCTTCAGTAGCCGGGTGGCGTCGCGGCGGCTCTTGCCCTCGGCGATGCGGCGGGCGATGTAGGCGCGGGTCATCGGATCGTGTTGGCGGCGGTGGAGGACGATCGTGTGCAGCGCGCGGTTGAGTTGGCGGTCGCCGCCGCGGCTGAGGCGGTGCCTCTGTGTCTGGCCGCTGGAGGCGGGGACGGGCGCGACGCCTGCGAGGCGGGCGAAGCAGGCTTCGGAGCGCAGCCGGCCTCGGTGCGACCAGGTGACGATCAGCTGCGCGGCCACGATCGGCCCGACGCCCGACTCGTCGAGCAGGCCGGGTGCGAGGGCGCGGACGTGGTCGAGGATCTCGTGCTCGAGCTGGTCGGCTTCGACGGTTGCGGCCTGGATGCGGCGGGCGAGGCTGCGCAGCACCAGCCGCGTGGCGAGCTCGTCAGCGCGTGCCACGCTCGAGCGACGAAGCCTGCTGCAGCGGTCGAGTAGCTTTCCGACCGGGAGGCCGCGGAGCTCCTGGCGAAGCGGCTCGGGCGCGGTCACGATCACGGCGCGGAGCTGTGTCAGCGCTTCGCGGCGGACGTCGACGGCGCTACGCCGTGCGACCAGCAACAGCCGCAACGCCTCGCGCCGGTCGCCCGCGCGTGGCAGCGCGAGCGTCTCGCTCGCGAGCGCGGCACGAGCCGTTCTGGCCGCGTCGAGCTCGTCGTCTTTGCCCTTCAGCCGCCGCTCTGTCCGCGGCGTGCGGCTGACCTCGAGCACGATCTCGCCCTTGGCGGCGAGGAAGCGGGCTAGGCCGGCGCCGTAGCTGCCGCTGCCCTCGATCGCCCAGGCGCGTCTTCCGGCCGCGTGACGCACGGCGACGCGGAGCAACTCGCGATAACCGCACCTGTCAGCAGCCGCCGCCCTTCCAGCAACAACAGCACCAGCCGGCGCGGTCACGACCGCGAGCACGTGCTCATCGCGGTGGGTGTCGACGCCGAGCACGTAGTCCAGCTCGTCTGCAAGCATCAGACTCGATCCTCCGACCTCGTTCGCAGGGTCCGGTGGTGCCGGTCTGAAGCAAAGGAAACCGCGGCGGCAGGACTGTGATGAGTCACGCCAACAA
>DATDDZ010000124.1:0-7823 GCA_036523555.1 Gaiellaceae bacterium | reverse complement strand
GCCGCTCGTCGAACCGAGCATCGATTTCGGAGCGCAACGCCTCGTAGGGATGAAGCCCCTGGTGGCGCTCGCGCCACTTCGTCAGGTCCGGCGGTCCTTTCGGCTCTCGGCCGGCGGCGGTCAGTCGGGAGTGCTCGGCTTCGTACCACTCGACAGTGCGTGGGTCGATGTGGTTCCACGCAAACTCGTCGAGGATCAGGACCGGGGCGAGCCCGGCGAGCTTGTCGAGCGCTTCGCCGAGCGGATGGACGTGGTGGAGGACGCGGCTCGCGACGACCGCGTCGAACGGGCCGGGGTCGTCGAGCTCCTCGAGCGTGAGCCGGCGGTAGAGAGCTCCCTCCGGCGCGTCTGGGTCGATCGCCAGCACCTTGTGACCCGCCGCGGCGAGGTCCGGCGCGATACCTCCCTCGGACCCGCAGCCGACCTCGAGCACCCGCTGCGGCGGCGCAGAAAGCTGTGAGAGCGCGTAGGCCGTGAAGTCCACGACCGTCAGCCTCGCACAGGCGCGCCGCATCGCAGTCCGCGCCCAGCTCCTCGACGGCACCGCAAGCGGGATCGTCGAGACGGTGCGGCAGCTCGGATACCTCCAGCTCGACCCGATCGCGACCGTCGCGACGCCGCAGCGCCTCGTCCTCTGGAGCCGGCTGGGTGCGTTCGACGATGCCGAATTCGACCGGCTGCTCTGGCACGAGCGGAAGCTCTTCGAATGGGGCGCCTTCATCTGGACGATCGAGGACCTCCCGCTCATCCGGGCAAGAATGAGGTGTCGGCGAGGCAAGTACGCGTGGGAGCGCCGCGGGAACGAATTCCTGGAGGCGAACACTCGCTTCCGGCGCTACGTCCTCCGCGAGCTCGAGCGGCGGGGGCCCCTCCTCTCGCGCGAGCTCGACGACGGCTCGATCAGGACATGGGAGTCGGGCGGCTGGTACGGCACCCGGAACGTCGGCGTCATGCTCGAGCTGCTGCACCGCCGCGGGCAGGTCGCGATCGTCGGCAGGCGCGGAGGACAGCGCCTGTGGGATCTCGCCGATCGGTGGTATCCCGAGACCGAGACGGTCCCGCTCGCGGTCGCGGAGCGGCAGCTCGCGGAGAGGCGGCACCGGGCGCTCGGCGTCCGGTTCGAGAACGGCCGCTGGCACGCGCACCCCGACGCCCTGGACGGCCCTCTCCCGAATCGCGTGACGTTCCTCTCCCCGTTCGACCGCCTGATCCACGACCGCGCGCGGGCGGAAGCGCTCTTCGGCTTTCACTACCGCCTCGAGATGTATGTGCCGAAGGCGAAGCGTCAATACGGCTACTACGTGCTCCCGCTCCTGCGCGGAGACCGGCTGATCGGCCGCATCGATCCGGTGTTCGACCGAAAGGCGGGCGTTCTGCGCGTCAACTCGGTGCACTGGGAGCCGGGCGTGAAGCCGGTGTCCCTCGAGCGCCCGCTGCGCAGCCTCGCGGCGTTCATCGGCGCGGGTACCATCGAGCGCGAGCCGTGAACTTCGAGACCCGCGCCATTCACGAAGGTCAGGAGCCGGACCCGGCCACCGGAGCCGTGACCGTGCCGATCTACCAGACGTCGACCTTCGTCCAGGACGCCGTCGGGCAGCACAAGGGCTATGACTATGCGCGCGTCGCGAACCCGACTCGCACCGCGCTGCAGAACTGCCTCGCGTCCCTCGAGTCGGCCGAGCACGGCATCGCCTTCTCCTCGGGCCTCGGCGCAGTCACGACCGTCATGCACTTGCTGAGCCCGGGCGACCGGGTCGTCCTGATCGCCGACGTCTACGGCGGCGTCTACCGGATGACGTCGCAGGTGTACGAGCCGAAGGGTTATGTCTTCGAGTACCTGCCCGCTGCTGAGTTCGACGACCTCGGCGCGCATCTCGACGAGCGCACGCGCCTGGTCTGGATCGAGACCCCGTCGAACCCGATGCTGAACATCGTCGACATCGAGAAGGCGGCGAGGGCGACCCACGAAGCGGGCGCGATCCTTGCGGTCGACAACACGTTCGCCACCCCATTCCTGCAGCGCCCACTCGAGCTCGGCGCCGACATCGTCATCCACTCGACGACCAAGTACCTCGGCGGTCACTCGGACGTCGTCGGCGGCTTCGCCGCGACGAACGACCCGACGATCGCGGAGCGGCTCTACTTCCTGCAGAAGTCCCTCGGAGCCGTGCCCGGGCCGTTCGACTCCTGGCTCGTGCTCCGCGGCATCAAGACCCTTGCCGTACGGATGCGCCAGCATTGCCAGAGCGCCCACGCGATCGCCGTCTTCCTCGACCGGCACCCGCGGGTGGCGCAGGTCCTCTACCCGGGCCTGCCCGGGCATCCCGGCCACGAGATCGCGGCGCGCCAGATGCTCGACTTCGGCGGCATGATCTCGTTCCTCGCCGAGTCCGAGGAGGAGGCAGCCGCGCTCGTCGCGCGCACGAAGATCTTCAAGCTCGCCGAGTCGTTGGGCGGAGTGGAGAGCCTGATCGAGCTGCCCGCGAAGATGACGCACGCCTCGACCGCGGAGGCTCCCTTCGCCGCCCCGCCGAACCTGATCCGCCTCTCGGTCGGCCTCGAGTCGGCCGAGGATCTGCTCGCCGATCTCGAGGCCGCGCTCGTCGCCTCGCCGGCCGCCGCCGGCGCGTAGCGGAACCCCGGCGCCCGCCGCGGTGTAAGGGCGGACGTGGGCCACTTCTCTAGGAGGACGCAATGATCGGACTGCGCCACATTGCCGTCGCTGTCGCCGTCGCGCTGATGCTGGCGCCGGCGGCAGCCGCGAAGGGGCCGTCCGCCGCGACGATCACGGGGCCGGGCCTGGCCTCGCCCCTGAAGATCGACGGCTACGGCGAGGGAGACTCGACGACCCCGCTCGGCATCCTCGTCACGGAGGCTGGGTTCTTCCCGCAGGTCTTCGGACAGTCGCCGAGCCCGTTGCTGCGCTCGAAGCCGTCGGGGACGCTCGGCTCCCGGTACGCCGTCATCTACGAGCTGCCGGGCCCGACAACCGGACCAGATCGCATCCGGCAGGACCTGTATCCGTACGCGGCCGGAGGAGCCGTCAGCCACATGGAGCCGAACCAGGTGTTCTGGGGCGGCCAGCGAACCGTGGGCGGCTGGATGCGCGGCACGGCCGGGCTGCGGGCCAGGCTCGTTGCGGACGGCCTGCCGAGCGTCGACCCGGGCTCGCCCCCGAGACGGGCCTGGGCGGGACACGGCGTGGAGATCGCCTTCGGGGCGGGGATCGTCCTCGCCGCCGGCGCGCTCGCGCTGCTCCGCAGGCGCCGGTAAGGGTCTGGAAGGATCCGGGCTCACATGGGCCCGGATCCGATCGACCTCCACCACCAGGGCGCGGAGCGCGTCATCGGCTCCTACCTCGTCGAGACCGATGACGGCCTCGCGCTCTTCGACTGCGGTCCGTCCTCGTGCGTGGAGAGACTCGAGAGCGGCCTGCGCGGGCGCGGTGTCTCGCTCACAGACATTCGACATCTCCTCCTCTCCCACATCCACCTCGACCATGCGGGCGCCGCGGGCGTCCTCGTTCGAAAGCACCCGGCCCTGCTCGTCCACGTGTCGGAGATCGGAGCGACCCATCTCGTCGATCCGTCCCGCCTCGAGGCGAGCGCGCGGAGGCTCTACGGCGAGACCTTCGACGAGCTGTGGGGCGAACTGGCGCCGGTCCCGGCGGAGAACGTCCAGGTCGTGGGCGACAGCGTCGCGGGGCTCGAGTGCTTCCCTTCGCCCGGCCACGCGCGCCACCACGTCTGCTATCTCGCCGAGGACGGGACCATGTACGCGGGCGACGCGGCCGGGGTGCGAATCGCGCCAGACCCCATCGTCCTGCCTCCCACGCCCCCGCCGGACTACGACCTCGAGACCTGGTTGGAGACGATCGACGAGATCGAGCGCCGGCGGCCCGCGCGGCTCGCGCTGATCCATTTCGGCGTGTTCGACGACGTGCCGCGCCATCTCGCCGAGCTGCGCGAGGGCCTCCATGAATGGACGGCATGGGTCGAGGAGAGCATCGCCGAGGACGAGTTCAGCCGCCGCGTGCGCGACCGTCTTGCCGCGGACGGGCGAGGCGACGCCGAGGCGTATGCTCGCGCGATGCCGTTCTGGCAGTCGTACGCAGGCCTGAAGCGCTACTGGGACAAGCGCCGGGAGGCGGCCTGATGCCGAAGGTGCCCGTCCCCGACCAGGTGAGCGAGTTTCTCGCGCGCCCGAACCCGGCGGTGATCGCGACGCTGCGCCCGGACGGCTCGCCCCACACCGTGGCGACCTGGTACGACTGGGAGGAGGGCCTCGTCCTCGTGAACATGGACCGGAGCCGTCTGCGGCTCAAGTTCCTCGAGAAGAGCCCGCGCTTCTCGCTGACGGTCCTCGACAACAAGAGCTGGTACCGCCACATCAGCCTGCTCGGCCATGTCGTCTCGATCGCGGACGACACCGACCTCGTCGACATCGACCGGCTGTCACTGCGCTATACGGGCCGGCCCTTCGGGCGGCGCGAGGCGAAGCGCGTCAGCGCCTGGCTCGAGCCAGACCGCTGGCACGGCTGGTCGGACGCCGGTCCCTGGCCTTAAGTGCTCCCGGCCGCGATCGCCTTCTCGTACGCCGCAACGTAGTCGGCAACCATGCGGGCCGGTGAGAACTCCTCCTCGACGTACGCACGCAGCTCGAACGGATCGAGCGCGTCCGACGCTTCGAGCGCGTCGCCCATCTCCCTGTAGTCGTCGACGATGATCCCGCTGCGCCCGTGCTCGATCACCTCGGGGACCGCACCCCACCGTGTCGCAATCACCGGCGTGCCGCACGCCATCGATTCGATCATCACGAGGCCGAACGGCTCCTCCCACTCGATCGGGAACAGCGTCGCGCGCGCGTTCTGGAGAAGCTCGACCTTCTCCCCGTGTGTCACCTCGCCGAGGTACTCGATCCCGTCGACCAGGTGCGGCTCGACGAGCTCGTGAAAGTACTCGCGCTCCTTCGGCTCCTGCATCTTCCCCGCGAGCTTGAGCGGCAGCCCGGTCTGCATCGCGACCGCCACGGCGCGATGGGCGCCCTTGTCAGGGCTGAACCGGCCCAGGAAGAGCAGGTAGTCCCCGCGGTGAGGCTTGACGGGATAGACGGAGAAGTCGAGAGCATTCGGGCAGTTCGCGATCCAGTTCAGGTCCGGCTTCGGCTCGCGCTGGTTCATCGAGATCGAGATCAGGCCGACCTGCGGCGCCACTCGCGAGATGACCTCGTAGATGTCGCCGGGCTCGCCGGTGAGCGGGCCGTGCACCGTGTGCACGACCGGCGTCGAGACGGTCGCCCCGAGCGTCGCGCCGAGCATGCCGGTGTGGTCGTTGATGACGTCGAACTCGTCCGCACGGCTGAAGCACGAGAGCGCATGCTTCAGCTCCCAGAATGTCCGCCCGATCTGCGCGCTCGGCGCCTCTGGGAACACAGCGGCGAGTTTTGCCTTCGTGCGGGAGTCCCCGGAGGCGAACAGCGTCACATCGTGGCCCGCGTCGACGAGCCCGTCGGCGAGCAGCGACACGACCCATTCGATGCCGCCGTAGCCGGTCGGCGGAACTGCGAACCATGCGGGGGCGAGGACGGCGACGCGCATCGTCAGGCCTCTTCCACCCGGACGCGGCCGTCCTCCACGCGAGCGTCCCAGAGACGGTCGAAGGCCCGCACGCCCGAGAGTCTGATCGAGCCCGCCCACGACGGGAGCTCGGCCGGCGCCACCGTCTGGAGCGCGTGCCGCCGACGGTCGGGCTGCAGGCCGAGCAGGAGTTGCAGCAGCAACACGGGCGTCCCCGCCGCCCAGGCCTGCGGACGCGCCGCCGTCGGGTAGGCGATCGGGAACGGCGTCTCGGACCGCCGCATCCCGGCGAAGACCTCCGGCAGCTGGTAGCTGAAGTGCTGGGCGGCCGTCAGCATCCGCTGCGTGATGCGCTGCGCTTCCGGCCAGCGCGCGTAGCGCGCGAGGCCCGCCGCGATGATCGAGTTGTCGTGCGGCCACACCGTGCCGTTGTGGTACGAGAGCGGGTTGTAGCCGGCGTCGCCGGTCGACATGGTACGGACGCCCCACCCGGACCAGAGCTCGTCGCCCATGAGCTGGTCGACGACCGCGTCGACACGCGCCGGCGGGACGATCCCCGTCCAGAGCAGGTGGCCGATGTTCGAGCACAGTGAGTCCACCCGGCGCTTGTCGGCGTCGAGGGCCAGCGCGTAGTACCCCCCGCGCTCCTCGATCCAGAACGCCTTGTCGAAGCGCTCGCGCAACTCATCCGCCTCGCGGTCGAGGCGCGCGCCGAGCTCCCGGTCGCGCCAGACCTCGCGTGCGAGATCCGCGGTGCGCCGCTTCGCGTCGTACACGTAGCCCTGGACCTCGCACGGCGCGATCGGGGCCCGGGCGAGCGCGCCGTCGTGGAAGCGCTGGGAGTCGCCGGAGTCCTTCCAGGACTGGTTCTCGAGCCCGTGGTCGTTTCGGCGCTCGTACTCGACGAAGCCGTCGCCGTCCCGGTCGCCGTAGGCATCGATCCAGTTGAGCGCCGCGAGCGCCGGGCCCTTGAGGTCGCGCACGAGTGAGGCGTCGTCGGTCCAGCGCCAGACCTCCGACAGGAGGATGAGGTAGAGCGGCGTCGCGTCGACCGTCCCGTAGTAGCGCTCGAACCAGGCTCGCGCGGCCTTGCCGTGACGCACCTCGTGGACGATCTTTCCCGGTTCCGCGTCGATCCGCGGATCGTCCTCGGTCGCCTGCAGGTCGGCGAGCACCTCGAGCGCGGTTCGGGCGAGCTCCGGCCCGAAGATCAGCGTCTGCAGGCACGTGATGATGGTGTCGCGGCCGAAGACGGTCATGAACCACGGGACGCCGGCACCCGGCAGCTTGCCGATCCCGGAGTTGTTGGAGCGCATCCGCAGGGACGCGAGGTCGGAGACCGACTGCCCGAAGGAGTGCGAGAGCGCGTCCCATGACGTGCGCAGCTGCGGGACGCGAAGCTGCCAGGCCGCGAGCGAGTCCCGGACTCGTCCGACCTCCTCGCCGAAGCGGCGCTCCGCGAAACGCGCGGCAACCTCCTCGCCGTCCGGGAGCGGGATAACCTCGACATGGAGCTCCCAGCGCTCGCGCGGCGACAGGGCGAGGTGGTAGCGCACCCCGGAATCGTGGACATCCCCGAGCTGGCTCAGGATCACCTGGGTCTTGAGGGGAAGGCCGCCGTTGTCGGAGATGAGGAACTGGTTCCGCTCGCCGTCGTAGTCGTTCGGACGCGGGTCGGGGAGAGGCTTGGCTCTCAGCGGGTCGCCGAGCGCGAAGTCGTAGTCCTTGACCGCGAAGATGTCTGCGAAGTCGGCGCCGATCTCGAGCTCGAGGTCGAACTCGACCGGGTCCATCGTCTCGTTCTGGACGACGAAGGTGTCCTGGAGCCCGTCCCCGATGAAACGCTCACGCCGGATCGAGAGCGCGTCCTGCGCGAGCCCGCCCGCCAGCGGGTTGCGCATGAAGAACGCAGCGGAGAAGTATTCGATCCGGTCCGACGACAGCAGCAGCGGACGCTGGCCGTTGACGGTGAGCCTGAGCCGGGAGAGGAAGCGGGTGTCGTCCGAGAAGAGGCCCTCGATCGGCCCGTGGAGATCTCCCAGGTCATCGCAGATGCAGAAGGTCGCGCCTTCGAGGATTCGGAGTTGGCCGGCCACTTAGGACTCTGTGCGGAGTATGCGTCCACCCGAGGACTGCGCAAGAGCCTTGACGACGAGCTCGTCGACGTTGACGTGCGGGGGACGCGTGACGGCGAAGAGGACGCACTCGGCGATGTCGTCCGGCTTCATCGCGTCCACGCCTTCGTACA
>DATDDZ010000123.1:0-4428 GCA_036523555.1 Gaiellaceae bacterium | reverse complement strand
CTACGTCTACGGCCAGGGCAAGAACATTTCCATGCGCGACTGGGCCGAGCTCATCCTCCGAGTCGGCCGCGAGCAGGGGCACTGGGAGGCGCGGGAGATCCTGTCGACGCCCGATCGCTTCCGGCCCGGGGCGAGCGAGGTGATGGCGCTGCGCGTCGGCTTCGAGAAGCTCAACCGGGAGACCGGGTGGGAGCCCCACGTCTCGTGGGAGGAAGGCGTCGCGCGCACGATTGCCTGGTACGCAGAGCATCGCGCGAGCTGGATCGGACGGGTGGACTGGCTGACGCAGGCGCGCACGCCGGCGTGAAGACCCTCGTCACCGGTGGCGGCGGCTTCCTCGGGTCGCATCTCGTCGAGCGGCTAGAGGCGGACGGCCACGACGTCGTCGTCTCGCGCCGCGCCGACTACGACCTGACCAGGTGGGAGGACGCCGAGCGGCTCTTCCGTGAGACTCGGCCCGAGCGCGTGTTCCACGTCGCCGGCGAGGTGGGGGGAATCGGCGCCAACAGGGCGACTCCCGGCCGCTTCTGGTACGCGAACCTGATGATGGGCGCTCACGTGCTCGAGCTCAGCCGCGCGCAGGGCGTGGACAAGCTCGTGATCGTGGGAACGGTGTGCGCCTATCCGAAGTTCGCGCAGGTTCCCTTCCGCGAGGACGATCTCTGGTCCGGCTTTCCCGAGGAGACGAACGCCCCGTACGGCGTCGCGAAGAAGTCGATCCTCGTCGGCGCCCAGTCGTATCGGCAGCAGTACGGGCTCAACTCCATCTTCCTTCTGCCGGCGAACCTCTACGGGCCGCGCGACAACTTCGACCTCGAGACCTCACACGTCATCCCCGATCTCATCCGCAAGATGCTGGAGACCCCCGAGCGTGTCGTCCTCTGGGGCGACGGCTCGCCGACGCGGGAGTTTCTCTACGTCGACGACTGCGTGGAAGGGCTCGCGCTCGCGGCCGAACGCTACAACGGCGGCGATCCCGTCAATCTCGGCACCGGCAACGAGATCTCGATTCGCGAGCTCGCACACCTGATCGCCGAGCTCACCGGCTTCGAGGGGGAGATCGAGTGGGACACGTCGATGCCGAACGGCCAGCCGAGGCGAAGCCTCGACGCGAGCCGGGCCCGTGACCAGTTCGGATTCGAGGCCCGAGTTCCGCTCCGCGACGGCCTCGAGCGGACGATTGCCTGGTACCGGCAACACGCGGCCGCCGTCGCCGGCGCGGCCCCGTGAGCTCGCAGGCCCCGGCCTCCACGTCAACGCTCGACATCGCCGCCGACCGGCTCGGACGCGCACGCGACTTCGTCGGCTCGCTCCGCCCGGCCTACGTGCTCGGCGGCCTCGTCGGCGTGCAGTGGCTCGCCGCGCTCGCGCTCGCGCTGACGGTCAAGCACAACGGCTGGCTCTACTACGCGGGAGGCGACCAGCTGTGGCATTACTCGGGCGCGTATCTCCTCGCGCACGGAAACCTGCCGCCGGCCTTCGTCGGCTACGGGTGGTCGATCGTCCTCCTTCCGGTCGCGCTCGTCGCCGGGCCCAACCTGGTCTCGGCGCTGCCCGCGATCGTCCTCCTCAACATGCTTGTCCTTCTGCCCGTCGCCCTGCTCTGCGTGTACGGCATCGCCGCCCGGATAGCCGGTCGACTGTTCGGCTACTTCGCGGCGGCGCTCTGGATCGGGCTCCCGTACCTCGGGATCGTCTTCGTCGAGCCCGGCTACCACCAGAAGTACACCGAGCTGACGCTGCCGCAACTGGTCGGACTGACGTCGGTGCCGGACTTCCCCTCGACGGTCGCCCTGCTCGTTGCCGCCTACTTCTGCCTCCGGGCCCTCGACACGACCGGTTGGCACTCCGCAGCCGCGGCAGGGCTTGCCGCCGGCTACTCGATCGGAATCAAGCCCTCGAACTCGATCTTCCTCGTCGCGCCCGTGCTCCTGTTGGTCTTCACGCGGTGGCGCGGCCTGCTCTGGTTCGCGGCCGGGCTGGCTCCGGCGCTGCTGACGCTTGCTCTCTGGAAGTACCGCGGCCTCGGGCAGCTCGCGGCAGTTCCCGCCGAGCCGGAGCGGATCGCGGTGGGCATCGACAGCCTGCTCAACCGCATCCACAACCCGAACCTGAACAGCTGGGAGCACCTCCACCAGGTGCTGCTCGGCCTGCGCGAGCACTTCTGGGTCGCGCGGGTGATCGAGTGGCTCCCGCTGGCCGGCATGGTGGGCCTGCTCGCGCGGTCGCGGCGCGGCTTCCTCCTCGTCGGCTCGTGGTTCGTCGTCTACCTGCTGACCAAGGCGACCTACATCCCCGCGTCGATCGAGGACGCGAGCTTCTTCCGGATCATGATGCCGTCGTTCCCGGCCTACCTGCTCCTCGCCGCGTCGGTCGTGCTGCTCGTGCCCGGCTTCCGGGCGCGACCGTCCCCGTCGACCCAGGGCGTTCTGGCGGGACGCCGACTGACCGGAGCGATCGCCGCCGCTGCGGCGGTCTTCGTCGTCTTTCCGCTTGCGGTGATCGCCGCAACACCGCGTCTCCACGACGGCGGACGGCTCGGCGTGCGCGCGGAGAGCAGCCTCGTCCCCGTCTCGGGGAAGGTCGGGCTTCACGCGACGGTCGAAGGCAGCTCGGTGCGACTCACGTGGAGCCCGCGGCCCACCGCGAGCGGAAAGGTGTTCTACCGGGTCCTACGCGAAAAGGGGCCCGTCGCCGTCAATTGCGCCAACACGCCCGCGAAGGCTGCGAACGACTGCCGTCTCTACATGGATCAGAGAGCCGCGACGCGCACGACCTTCTCCGTCGACCAGCCCGGGAAGGGCACCTGGAGCTATCGAATCGGCGTCGCCGCCAACTGGCTGAACGATCCGAGCCTCGGCGATATCTATGTGGTGAGCTCCCCGGTCACGGTCACAGTCCCGTAGGCGCGCTCTCGCGCTGCTCCTGCTCGAGGAGCGCGAGGCGCTGCGCCAGGATCGTGTTCTGATCGGAGAGGCGCGAGATGACGGTCGAGTAGTGCAGCAGCACGATCAGGATGAAGAGCGCACCGACCGCGCCGAGGATCGCCGGCGGGTACGTCTCCACGCCGAACCAGCCTGCGATCGTGTTCAGGCCGTCGCGCCACAGCGAGAGCGCGAGCAGCACGATGCCCGTGAGCAGCCACAGCAGCGCATACCGCTCACGCAGGCGGCGCGACCGGATCAGCTCGAAGACCACGACGAGCAGCAGGAACGACGCGACGGCGGCGGCGATCGAGACGGGAAGCGGAGTCATCGGTGGTGTTCCTCCTCCAGTGGGACGGCGTAGCGCCTGAACAGGCCGACGAAGATCGCGAGCAGCACCTTCGTCATGTAGTAGATCGAGCGGGCGGCCGTGATCGACGACTCGCCGCCGCCGCGCTCGCGCATCTCGACGGGAACCTCGCGCAGCCGGAGCCTGTGCTTGACCGACATCACCGTCGCCTCGACCTCGGGATAGTCGTGCGGGTAATCGGCGGCGAAGAGCGCGATGCCCTTGCGATTGACCGCGCGAAAGCCCGAGGTGGTGTCGGTCACCTTCTGCCGCACCACCGCGGAGACGATCCGCGCGAAGAGGCGGATGCCGAGCCGGCGAGTGAACGACGAGCGGTAGCCGGCGCCGCCGGCAAAGCGCGAGCCGACGCAGAGGTCGGCCTCGCCCGCGAGGACCGGCTCGAGGATCGTCGGCAGCTGCGACGGGTCGTGCTGGCCGTCGCCGTCGATCTGGACTGCAACGTCGTAGCCGCGCTCGAAGGCGAAGCGGTAGCCCGTCTGCACAGCGCCGCCGATCCCGAGGTTGAAGGGCAGCCGCAGCACGTATGCGCCGCGCTCGGAGGCAACCGCGACGGTGCGGTCGGCGGAACCGTCGTCGACGACCACGATGTCGAAGCCCGGATCGAAGCGGCGAATCTCGTCGATCACGAGGCCGACCGTCGCCTCCTCGTTCAACGCGGGGACGACGGCGATGCGCCGAAGCTCCGCGAGTTGTGCCATCACCGCCTCGCGGGGAGGCGCCGAGCGCTCGGCCACCTCAGCCATGCGCTCCGACGGGCACGGATACTCCGACGAGGTCGAGGATCCGCCGTGCCCGGTGGGCGTACGTGTGCTCGTCCAGCACGCGCTCGCGCGCCCGCCTCCCCATCGCCTCGGCGGCGCCGGGATCTCCGAGCAGCTCGCGATAGGCCGAGAGCGCCTCGTCCGCCGACGACACGACGCGGATCTCCGAGCCCGGCTCGAACCAGCGGTCGATCCCCTCGTGTGGGTTCGAGACGATCGCCGCACCGGCGGCCGCGAGCTCGAACGGCCGGCAGGTCGACGACCCGTACACCGTCGCGTGCGAGCGCCGCGTGATGTTCAGGTTGACGCGCGCCCGAGAGATCGCCTGCGAGAAGACGTTGAACGGGACGTCGCCCAGCAGGCGCGCGCTGCC
>DATDDZ010000122.1:0-3614 GCA_036523555.1 Gaiellaceae bacterium | reverse complement strand
GTCGCCGATCATCCTCGCAGATCCGGCCGTCGTCTCGTGCGGGAAAAGGCCGATGCCCGGCAGCTCGGCGCCCGACGCATCGCGATAGCGTCGCCCGAGCAGCTGATACCCACCGCAGACTGCGAGCACGGCCGCGCCGTGCTCGACGGCAGCAAGGATGGTGGGGCCTTTCTCGGCGAGGTCCCGCGCGATGAGCTCCTGCTCCCGGTCCTGGCCGCCGCCGATGTAGAGCAGGTCGTGCTCGCCCGGCGTGATCGCGTCACCGAGAGACAGAGCACGCACCTCGAGCTCGTGCCCTCGCCAGGCGGCCCGCCTCGCCAGCACGGCGATGTTGCCCCGGTCGGCGTAGATGTTGAGGTAGTCGGGATAGAGGTGTCCGACTACGATCTTCATGCCGACTCGGCCCAGTACGGACGGACGAAGCCGCGCTCCGCGACAATCTGCCGCAGCGCCAGCATCGCCGTGTAGGTCGGCAGCACGATGAGCTCACCGCCGGGCGGCGTGAGCTCGAGCCCGCGGTCGAGCGCATGTTCCAGCATCGGCACCACGTCGATCGCAGCGACATCGAGACCTCCGTACTTGAACCGGAGGGCAAGCTCTGCGGCCCGGTCGCCCGTCGCGACGAGCCGTCGTAGACTCGGGATCAGCGGCTCGAAGTCGACGTCCCAGATCCAAGACACGTCACGACCGTCGGCGATACCGTCGTTCAACGCGACGACGACATGCGACGGGGACGCCCCCTCGACGATCGTCCGCAAGGCCTCGTTCGCGCCGGCCGGATTCTTGATCAGGAGCATCAAGAGCCGGCGATCGCCGAGGTCGATCCGCTCGAACCGGCCGAAGGCGGCGTCGAAGCTCTCGAGACCGGAGACGACCTCCTCGAGGAGGGAGCCAAGGCTCAGCGCGAGCGCTGCCGCAGCGAGAGCGTTGTACACGTTGTACAAGCCCGGCAGGCGGAGCTTCACGGGGATCGTCCCGGCCGGGGTCTCGAGGCGGAAACTCGTCGGCTCGAGCCCGCGCAGCTCGATCTCCCTGGCCACAACGTCGAGCGGGGGACGGGAGTGACCGCAGGCAGGGCAGCGATAGTCGCCGAGATGCCCGATGTACGCGGCGGCGTAGACGTACGGTGTCCCGCAGCGCACGCAGTGTTTCGAGTCGGCCGCGTGTTGCAAGGACGGTCGTGCGCAAGAGGGGTCGTCGACGCCGAAGAAGATCGCTCCGGCGCGGTCGCGGGCGAGGTCCGCGAGCAAGGGATCGTCGCCGTTCACGGCCAGCACCGAATCCGCCGCCGGCCGTTCGAGCGCCGCACGCCACCTGGCCGCCACCAGCTCGAGCTCCCCGTACCGGTCGAGCTGGTCCCTGAACAGGTTGCCGAGGCACACGGCTCTGGGCTTAACTCGGGCGACGACCTCGGGCAGGGCACCCTCGTCCACCTCGAACAGCCCGAGCTGGGCGCTGCGCGCGTCGAGAAGGGCGGAGGCAACACCGGACACGAGATTCGCGCCGGCGCGGTTGTGCGCGAGCGCGAGGCGCGGGCCTAGAATCGAGGCCGCCATCGCGGCCGTCGTCGTCTTCCCGTTTGTCGCCGACACGACTGCCGAGCCGAGCGGGAGCTCTCGGGCGAGCCTGTCGATCGCGCCGGGGTCCAGCTTCCACAGCAGCTTCCCGGGCATGGTCGTGCCGCCGCCGGCGCCCGCGAGGCGTGAGAGCCGCCCGCCCGCGCGCGCGACTGCGACCTCGGCGGCGAGGGAGAGCGGAAGGCGCACGGCATCCGGAGGCTATCCGAGCCCTTGCGTCACCCTTTCGGGGGAATCGATCGAGTGAAACCCGTCCGGGGGATGCTCCCGGTCCGCCGGCCCCGTACGTTCCGCGGTGGGCGCCCAGCTGCGGCGCGCCTCGGCAAAGGAGAAATCCCTGCAATGACGCACGATCCACGGGCATGAGCGCGGCGCCCACCGACATCCCGGCCGTCCCGGTCACTCCCGGCCCTGCGCCTCCTGCGAGGAGGGAGACCTTGCCTGCTCGCGCGCGCATCTACTTCGGGCTGGTCGCCGCCGTGACCGCCGCCACCACGTTGCCCTTCATGGGCCGCCTTCAGGAAAGCCACGGGTGGACCGCCTTTCTCGTCCTCGGCTCCGCAGCAGCGGTGGCGCAGCTCTTCGTCGTCCGGACTCCGAGAGACCAGGCCTACCACACGGCGATCGTGTTCCTCGTCGCCGCGGCTTTCCTGCTGCCGCCCGAGCAGGTGGCCTTGATGGGAATCGTCCAGCACGTGCCGGAGTGGTTGCGAATGCGCTACCGCTGGTATCTGCAGACGTTCAACATCTGCAACTACGTCATCGGCTCGATGGCCGTGTGGTTCCTCGCACACGGAATTCTCTCCTTGGGCCTGATCCACCCGCACGCGCTGCGTCTCGCCGTGGCGGGCGTCGTCGGCAGCGCCGCATTCGTCGCGATCAACCACACGGTGCTGGCGTTGATGCTCCGCTTTGCGCGGGGCCACACCCTCAGAGAAACGGCACTCTTCGACTTCGAGCATCTCACGACGGATCTCGTGTTGGCCGGGCTCGGCGTCGTCACGTACGCCTTCTGGGTGGTGAACCCATGGCTGATTCCGTTCGCCGTCGCTCCGCTCGTGCTCGTCCACCGGTCGCTCGCCGTTCCACAGTTGCAGGCCGAGGCGCGCGTCGACCCGAAGACGGGCCTGTTCAACGCCCGACACTTCGCCGCGACGCTCACGGACGAGATCGCGCGCGCCGAGCGCTTCGGCCGGCCGATGTCCCTCATCATGGCCGACCTCGACCTCCTCAGGGACATCAACAACGCCTACGGGCACCTCGCGGGGGACGCGGTCCTGAAAGGGATTGCCGACGTGTTCCGCGACGAGCTCCGACACTACGACGTGCCGGCCCGCTTCGGCGGTGAGGAGTTCTCGATCCTTCTCCCCGAGACGCCCACGGTGCAGGCGCTGGAGATCGCGGAGCGGATCAGGCGCGCGGTCGCGGAGCGCCGTTTCGAGATCGAGACCTCGAGCGAGCCGATTCACGCGACGGTTTCGATCGGAGTCGCGGGCTATCCGATGGACGGAGCCGACGCAAACGAGCTCATCCATCAGGCGGATCTGGCCGTCTACCGCGCGAAGCTCCAGGGCCGCAACCGGGCGCTCAGCGCGACGTCCGAGCCGATGCTCCGGCCGGGGGCGCGAACAGCCCGGTTGGCCGCCTTGCCGGCGAGCGGGCCCCAAGCACCCACGGCTGCTCCGCCGCAGGAGGCGCGGGCCGTCGCCGACACCGGGCCGCATCCCCGCCCGCACGCGCTGCAGGGCCCTCGGTTCCTCCTCCTCAGCCGGCGTCTGACCTTCATCGTCGCCCTTGTCACCGCGATCGGCTTCAATGCGGGCGTTCTGGCTCTCGCCGCGGGCCGAACGTCGCGGGACCTGCTGGGCCTGCTGATCGTGCTCGTGCTCGTCGGAGTGGGGCAGGCGCTCGCGATCGAAGCCGACGAGGGAACGGCCGTGCTCTCCGTGAGCGCGGTCGGGTGCCTGACCGCAGCGTCTCTCTACGGTGTCCGGGCGGCGCTCCCGGTCGCCGTGACCAGCGTCGCGGTCGACTGGA
>DATDDZ010000121.1:0-10861 GCA_036523555.1 Gaiellaceae bacterium | reverse complement strand
GAGCTCCACCTCGTCCGGCGGGCGGTTCCAGTTCTCGGTCGAGAACGCATAGACCGCGAGGGACTCGACTCCGAGGTCGATCGCGGCCTCGACCGTCCTGCGGAGCGCCTTGGTGCCGGCACGGTGGCCGGCGGCGATGGGCAGGCCTCGCTTGCGCGCCCAGCGCGCGTTGCCGTCCATGATGATCGCCACGGCGCTCGCGACATCGGGCAGCTCCGGGTCGGAGGCGGGCCGGACGTGCCGCAGCGTTCGGATCTTCGTGAGGAGGCTCACAGCAGGGGACGCGCAGGTCGTGCCGCCGCCGACGCGGCTAGACCTCCATGATCTCCGCTTCTTTGTGCTTCAGGAGGTCGTCGATCGTCTGCGTGTGCTCGTCGGTCAGCTTCTGGACGCGTTCCTCTGCGCGATGCTCGTCGTCCTGTCCGACCTCGCCCTTCACCAGGTCCTTGAGGTGGTGCACCGTGTCACGGCGAACGTTTCGCACCGCGACCTTCCCTTCCTCTGCGATCTTGCGCACGACCTTCACGAGCTCCTTGCGGCGCTCCTCGGTCGGCTGCGGCATCGGCAGGCGGATGAGCTTGCCGTCGTTCGACGGCGTCAGACCGAGGTCCGACTCCTGAAGCGCCTTCTCGATCGCCTTGATCGAGCTCGGGTCGAACGGCTGGATCGTGAGCATGCGCGGCTCGGGGACGTTGATCGTCGCGAGCTGCTTCAACGGCGTCGGTTGGCCGTAGTAGTCGATCTGAACACGATCGAGCAAAGCGGCGGACGCTCTGCCCGTCCGGACGGTGTTGAACTCGGTCCGCGTGTGCTCGACGCTCGACCCCATCCGCTTCTGCGCATCCTGAATCAGCTCGTCGACCGTCGCCATCAGCGCTCCTCCTTCTCCTCTCCAGGCGTCGAGATGATCGTTCCGATTCGCTCTCCCTTCAACACGCGCGCGATGTTGCCCTGCGCGAGCTGGAACACGTAGATCGGCAGATTGTTGTCCATGCACAGCGAGAGCGCCGTCGTGTCCATCACCTTGAGCCCGCGCTCGATCGCCTCGCGGTGCGTCAGCTCGGGCAGGAACTCCGCGTCGGGATCGACGCGGGGATCGTCGCCGTACACACCCCGCGTGCCGTGCTTCGCCATCAGAATCGCGTCGGCGTTGATCTCCAATGCGCGGAGCGCCGCGGCGGTGTCCGTCGTGAAAAACGGATTACCGGTGCCGGCTGCAAAGATCACGATCCGGCCCTTCTCGAGGTGGCGGATCGCGCGCCGGCGGATGTAAGGCTCCGCGACCTCCTTCAGCTCGAGAGCCGACTGCACGCGCGTGTAGGCACCGCGGTCTTCGAGGGCGTCCTGCAACGCGAGCGAGTTCAGGACCGTGGCGAGCATTCCCGCGTAGTCGGCCGTCGCGCGGTCCATTCCCTCGGCGGCAGCGGACATCCCTCGATAGATGTTCCCGGCCCCGACCACGATCGCCGTCTCGACCCCCGACGAACGCACGTCGACGATCTCCTCCGCGACCGCGTCGATGGTCTCACGATCGAGCCCGTACTCCCGGTCGCCCATCAGCGACTCACCCGACAGCTTGAGGAGGATCCGGTGGAATCCGCGGCGGCCCTCGCCCGCGCCGGCGACGGCCTCGTGCGACTGGACGGCCACCCTCAGCCGCTCAGCTCGAAGCGCTCGAACTCGAGCACCTCGGCGCCCTCGGCGGCGAGCGCCTCGGCGACCTTCTTGCCCGAATCGTGGATCCACTCCTGGTCGGCCAGCACGTTCGCCCCGAAGAAACGCTTGTTCAGCATCCCGTCGACGATCTTCTCGCGCGCCTGCTCCGGCTTCGACTGCACCTCGTCGGAGCCCAGGTAGATCTCCCGCTCCTGAGCGACCGTCTCCTCGGGGACGTCGTCACGGCCGATCCAGCTCGGCTTCATCGCGGCAATGTGCATCGCCACCTTGCGCGCGAGCTCCTCCGAGCCGCCACGCATCTGGAGCAGCACACCGATCTTGTTCCGCGGCGGATGCGCGTACGCCGAGATGAAGCCGCCGTTGACGGCCTCGAATCTCGCGGCGCCGGCGACGACCACGTTCTCGCCGAGCTTCCCGGAGAGCTGCGTCCGCTCCTCCTCCAGCTCGGACTCCGCTCCCGGGCCGCTCGCCTCGACCGCCTCCAGCACCTTCTTCGCGTAGGCGAGGAACTCGTCGTTGTTCGAGACGGGCTCGGTCTCGCAGCCGATCGCGACCATCGTCCCGCGCCGGTTGTCTTCCACGAGCCTGTAGCCCACCTTTCCCTCCGGGGTGGCACGGTCCGCGCGCTTGGCCGCGCCTGCCATGCCTTTCTCCCGCAGGATGCGGACGGCGGCCTCGATGTCGCCGTTCGCCTCCTGGAGGGCGCGCTTGCAGTCCATCATCGGCGCGCCGGTGAGGTCGCGAAGCTCCTTGACGAGCGCGGCGGAGATCTCAGCCATCGGTGGGCACCTCCTCCCCCGCACTCGACTCTTCGGCGGGCGGGGCCTCTTCGGCCGCAGGCGGCGAAGCCTCTTCGGCCGCGGGCGCAGGAGCCTCTTCGGCCGGGGCCGGCTCTTCGGCGGCAGGAGTCTCATCGGCCTGCACGGCCTCGTCGGTCTCTGCGGCCGCGCCGTTCGTCGCGGGGCGCGCGAAGTCCGCGGGTGTCGCCTTCTGCTGGCCGGCGGCGATGCCGTCGGCGATGACACGGACGACGAGGTCGCATGAGCGGATCGCGTCGTCGTTGCCGGGGATGACGTAATCCGCCTCGTCCGGGTCGCAGTTCGTGTCGACGAGCGCGACCACGGGCAGCCCCAGACGTCGCGCCTCGCGAACGGCCAGCTGCTCCTTCCTGAGGTCGACGATGAAGACCGCGTCGGGCTGGCGCTTCATGTCCGCGACGCCGCCGAGGTTCTCCTCGAGCTTCTCGAGCTCACCGAGCATGGAGATCCGCTCCTTGGCGGGCAGGAGATCGAGCTGTCCCTCCTGCTTCAGGCGCCTGAGCTCGTGCAGGCGGTCGATCCGGTCCGAGATCGTCCGCCAGTTCGTCAGCAGACCGCCGAGCCAGCGGTGGCTGACGAAGGGCATCCCGACCCGCTTGGCCTGCTCCTCGACGGCGCCCTGGCTTTGCTTCTTCGTGCCCACGAAGAGCATTGCGCCGCCGCGCTCGGCGAGGTTGCGCGCGAACGCGTGCGCGTCTTCGAGGAGCTGCAGCGTCTGCTGCAGGTCGATGATGTAGATGCCGCCTCGCTCTGTGAAGATGAAGCGGCGCATCTTTGGGTTCCAGCGGCGCGTCTGGTGGCCGAAGTGCACTCCGGCTTCCAGGAGCTCGCGCATCGAAACGACGGACATCGGGATCGATTCCCCTTTCTGGTTGATTGGTGCGGTGCATCCGGCGGGACCTGGCTGGAACCGGCATCCGTAGCGAGCCGGCACCACCACCCAGGCTGAATCCACCGGGTCGGGTGCAAAAACCGCTGCATTCTAGCCAGGCCCGGTGCGCGCCCGCGCCAGAGCCCGGACCAGGTCGGCAGGGAGCGGGGACTCGGTCTCCACCCGCGCACCCGTGAAGGGATGCGGGAACGCCAGGCGCGCGGCGTGGAGGAACTGACGATCGAGGTCGAGCTCGCGCGCTCGCCCGTAGACGGCGTCGCCCGCGACCGGGAGGTCGATCGCCGCAAGGTGGACTCGAATCTGGTGCGTCCTCCCCGTCTCGAGGCGCACGTCGAGGAGCGAGTGGCGCGCGAGCAACTCGACGACCTCGAAGTGCGTGACGGCATCACGTGGGGCATCGCTGTCCAGGGAGCGCTTGAACGGGTCGCGGCGGTCGCGTCCGATCGGCGCCTCGATCCGGCCCGACCGCGAGCGCGGGCGGCCGACGACGAGCGCGAGATAGTGGCGCTCGAGCGCACGGTTGCGGACAAGACGCTGCAGCCGTCGGTGCGACTCCTCCGATCGCGCGACGACCATCAACCCGGACGTGTCGCGGTCGAGCCGATGGACGATGCCCGGACGGTCGGCATCCCCGCCGGCCGCGTCGTGCGCGAGCAGGCCGTGGACGAGCGTGCCGCCCTCGTGGCCGGGCGCCGGGTGCACGACGAGCCCGGCGGGCTTGTCGACGACGAGCAGGTGCTCGTCCTCGTAGGCGATCCGCAGCTCCATCGGAGTGGGCTCGAGGGCCGGGCTCGCGGGTTGCTCCGGCTCGACCTCGACCTCCTCCCCGCCGCTCAGCCGGTGGCTCTTGCCGCGCGGCTCCCCGTCTACGAGGACTGCGCGCGCTGCGAGAAGGCGCTCGGCCGCCCCGCGACTGTCGACTTCGGGAAGCGAGGCCAGGAAGCGATCGAGCCGCTCGCCGGCGGCCTCGTCAGGAACGCGTCGCTTCACGCACGCGCTGCGGCCGGGTGGACCTGTGGTCCGAGACCACGAGCGCGAGCAGCAGGGCCGCCACCCCGACGACGATGAACGTATCGGCGAGGTTGAAGGCGGGCCAGAACCGCAGGTCGAGAAAGTCGGTGACGTGTCCGAGCCGCACGCGGTCGACGAGGTTCGACGCGCTGCCGCCGATGACGAGGCCGAGTGCCACCGGCAGCACGGGATGGCGCGATCCCGAGCGGGCGAAGAAATAGAGCATCCACGCGACCGCGAAGCTCGTCAGCAGGATCACGATCGGCGTCGCGCTCGCGAAGAGTCCGAACGCGATGCCGGAGTTGGTCACATGGTGGATCGAGAAGGAACCGATGACGTGTACCTCCTCGTTCAGGTCGAGGCGGTTGGTGACGATCGCCTTCGTCAGCTGATCCGCCCCGAGTGCGGACAGCGCGACGACACCGAGGCTGAGCCACTGCGCCCAGCCGGCGCCGAGCCGGCGCTCCGCTGCGGAGATCGGCGTCAGGCCGTCGGTGGACGACCCGACCCGAACGTCGGGGAAACGCTCCGAGATCCGCTCGGTCACCGACGCTCCCGTTCGCGCTGGCAGTCGATGCAGAGCGTCGCCCAGGGCCTCGCCTCCAGTCGCTCCGGCGAGATCGGCTTGCCGCAGTTCGAGCAGATGCCGTACGCCCCGTCCTCGATCCGCTTCAGAGCCGCATCGATGTCTGCAAGCACGTGCTCCGAGTTCTCTTCCAGGGTGTAGTCGAGCTCGCGGTCGTACGTTTCCGTGGCGGTGTCGGCAAGGTGGTTGTCATAGACCGCTTCGTCTCCGGTCTCGTCGCTGATCGAGCCGGGATGGTCGTCGTGGAGGTTCTGCAGAGCAGCGGCGACCCGCTCCCGCTCTTCGAGCAAGAGGTCGCGGAAGTGATCGGTGTCGATCGCGCTCATCGAGTCTGCCTCTCGGCGGCGGTCGTGAGTCGCCGCTCGGCCTCCGGCAGATCGAGCCCTTCGAGCTCCACGGTCTTGTCGCGGCTGCCGTGGCCCGACCGGAGGACGACCGAGTTCCGCGGAACCCCGAGGACCGAGGCGAGCAGCGTCGTTACCGCCTCGTTCGCGCGTCCGTCCTCCGGCGGCGCCGCGACGCGGATCTTCCAGGCCGGGCCGTGACGACCGACGACGCCGGGCCGGGAGGCACCGGGCGAGACGCGGAGCCGCAGGCGCGTTGAAACCGCCTCCATGCAGGGAGTCTAGCCTGGTCGCCTACGCGGCCTCGGCCTCGCGAGCCTTCTCGGGCGGCTGTTCGTCCACGAGCGCCAGGGCCGATTGGAGCAGCGATTTCACCCGCCGAACCTCGGCCAGCAGGCGCTCGTGCTCACCCCTCGCGGCGCGCGTGATCGCACGCGCCTCGCCGCGGGCCTCGTCCACGATCAGGTCGGCCTCCTTGCGCGCCTGCTCCTTGAGCCCGAGCGCCGACCGCTCGGCGGAGATGAGAGTCGTGCGGAGCAGGCCCTCGAGCTCCTTGAACCGGCCTATGTCCGCCTCGAGCTGCTCGACCTTGTCCGCCAGGTCGGCCCGCTCGCGCCATACGTCCTCGAAGCTCGTCGCGATGTCGAGGAGGAGCTCGTCGATCGCCCCCTTGTCGTAACCCCCGATGAAGGCCCTTTCGGGCTTGATGTGCCGGATCTCGACGGGAGTGAGTGTCATGGGTCTCACCTTTCAGTGCAGCCGGTTCAGGATGTTCGTGGCGACTGCGAGGAGGATGTAGAGAAAGCCGACGCCGACGACGGGCGAGAGGTCGAGCGGGCCGAAGGTCGGCAGGATGCGGCGCCACAGGCGGAGGTACGGGTCGCACACGTCGTAGAGGAACCGCTGGATCCGGTTCAGCCAGATCGAGTACGGCATCCGGACCCACATCGTGATGATGTAGGCCAGGATCAGCAGCGAATAGATGTAGACGAACACGGTGAGGAAGCTGTCGACGTTGCTGATCGCGTCGTAGAGCAAGCCGAGCATGCCGCCGGTGGCCACAGTGCTCACATTCGCCGCCGAGCGCGGGAGTCCTGGCTAGGCCTGGTTGAAGAAGTCGCCGCGCTCGAGCAGGCGAGCGCGCTCCTCGGCTGACACTTCGACGTTTCGCGGCGTAAGGAGAAACACCTTGTCGGCGACCCGCTGCATCCCACCGTCGAGGGCATAGGTCAGCCCGCTCGCGAAGTCGATCAGTCGCTTGGAGAGATCCTGGTCCGAGTTCTGGAGATTCAGGATCACCGGAATCGCGTCCTTGAACTTGTCGGCGATCTGCTGCGCGTCGTTGAAGCTCCGCGGCACGACGAGATGGACGCGAACGGAAGCCGGCGACGGCAACGCGGCGACGCGCGGGCGCATGACGGCCGTCCGCTCCTGCGCGGGCTCCGGCTCCGTCCAGTCCTCGAAGTCGCGCTCGCGCCGACGCGGCGCCAGCCTGCGCACGTTCGGGCGCTCTGCGTAGCTGCGCTGGATGTCCTCGTCGGTGACGTAGGACTCGTCGTCCCAGTCCTCCTCCTCGGCGATGCCGAAGTAGACGAGCGTTCTGCTCCAGACGTCAGCTAAGCCCATGCCGCGCGAAATGTTACTCCCCGTACAGGATCGACCCGACGCGGACGAAGGTCGCGCCTTCCTCCGCGGCGATCCGGTAATCCTGGCTGGTCCCCATCGAGAGCTCGCGTAGGCCGGCGGCCTCTGCGAGCTCACGGAGCCGACGGAAATACGGTCGCGAGCCTTCTGGGTGGCTCGTCTCGGGCGGCATCGTCATCAGCCCCCGGACGTCGGGATACAGGTCGAGGAAACTGTCGAGCGCGTCCGGCTGGATCCCCGATTTGGTCGCCTCGCCCGCGAGGTTCACCTCGACGAGGGCCGGAACCGTGAGCCTCCGGGCCGTCGACTCCGAGTCGAGGGAGTGGACGAGCTCGCAGATCCTGTTCACGACCCTGGCCTTGTTCGACTGGAGATGGCCGATGAAGTGCCAGCGGAACGCATCCCCGTACTCGGCGTGCTTTCGCTCGAGGTCCTGCGCGCGGTTCTCCCCCACGACCTCGACGCCCGCGTCGACGAGCGTCGCCATGTCCGCGACTGAGACGTACTTCGTCGCCGCCACGACGGTCACCCTCTCCCCCACCTCGCCGCGGATGCGCGCGTAGTTCGCGCGCACCGACTCAGGTGACATAGCCGATCATTCCCTGGCGGCCCGTCGTGCCGTGGTCGCGGCGGTGCGAGAAGAAGCGGTCGGCATGGCAGGCAGTGCACAGATCGAGCCGGTCGACCCACTGGACGCCGGCCGCGTGAAGAAGCTGCTCCGCCGCAGTCCAGAGATCTAGGTGCCTCTCCGGTGCCACGTGCTCGCCGAGGCGGCCGCGGTACGTCGAGGCGATCTCTTCGCTCACCTCGTAGCAGCATGGGCCGATCCCCGGCCCGACGACCGCGGTGACGGGGCCGCCGAGCGCTGCGACCCCAGCCTCGACGATCCCGTCGAGCAGTCCCATGCGCCCCGCGTGGAGCAGGGCGAGCGCGGGATGCCCGTTCCGCCGGGCCAACGCGATCGGCAGGCAGTCGGCGGTGAAGACGAGCATCGGCACGCCGGGCTCGTCCGTCCAGAGGCCGTCTCCGGTCCGGCCGCGTGCGCCGGCCGACGCGCGGTTGACCGCCGCGCCGTGCACCTGGCGGTTCATCGCCAGGTCCTCCGCTCGGGCACCCGCTGCGTCGCAGAGCCGGCGCCGGTTCTCGTCGGCGTTTCCGGGCCCGTCGGCGGTGAGGCGGCCCAGGTTGAGCGATTCGAACGGCCCCTCGCTGACGCCGCCGAGCCGGGTCGAAAAGGCGACCTCGTAGCGGCCGTCGGCCTGCCAGCGGATGAGCGGAACCGTCATTCGATTTGTCCCCGCGCACGTTCGAGCAGCTGTTCGCGCGTGTTCACCGTCGGGTCGTCCACGACTGCGTCGAGCAGCGCGTCGAGCGTTCTCCCGAGCCCGGGCCCCTCTTTGAAGCCCAGCTCGATCAGATCGGCCCCGTCCACGGCGAGGTCAGAGAGACGGTGCGGGCTCGAACGCTCCTGCTCGAGCAGTAGCCGCAGCCGTGCCGCGGCCTCGAGCTCTTCCGAAGGGACCCGCTTGCTTCGCAGGTCGCACTCCTTGAGGGTCACGAGCTCGAAGGCGGTCTCCTCGCCATGCTCGCGGAGGAAGCGCCGGGCGAAGAGCTCGTCGACGTCGACGAGTGTGAACGAATGCGCGCGCACCATTCGCGTGACCTGCTCGCGAAGGCGGTTCGGGTAGCGCAACCTGGAAAGCACCTTCATGCCGATCTCGGCGCTGAGCCCGGCGTGATCGCTTCCGGCCTCGGGCTTGCCGAGATCGTGTAGCAGTGCGGCGAGGCGCACGGCGAGCGGAGCGGCGGCATCGGCCGCGGCCTGCACGACCGAGAAGATGTGCTCGTCGAGGGTGAGATGCTGGCGCCTGCTGGCCTGGTCGAGTCCGACCGTCGGCCCGAACTCGGGCAGGAGGGCGGTGAGCACGCCCGTGTCGCGCGCGAGACGCAGAGCCTTCGCCGGCTGCTCGCCGAGCAAGAGCTTCGAGAGCTCACCCATCCCGTCGGCGCCGAGCCCACCTCCCACGCGCTCTCCCGAGACGAGCCCGACGCTGTCCGCCTCCGCCCGCATCTGCGTCAGGGTGCTCTCGTCGGGGTCGAGGCCGAGCTCCGAGACGAGCCGGAGCCCGCGGACGAGCCGGAGCGGGTCCTCGGCGAAGCTTCGCGGCCCAACCGTCCGGAGCACGCGCGCCTCGAGGTCGGCCTTCCCGTCGAAGGGATCGATCAGCTCGTTGGTTTCGAGGCGGCGCGCCATCGCGTTGACGGTGAAGTCGCGGCGCTCCATGTCCTGTTCGATCGAAAGGGAAGGATCAGCGACGATCTCGAAGTCGTGCCGTCCCGGCCCCGTGCTGCGCTCGGCGCGGGGCGGCGCGAGCTCGATTCCGGCGGGCGCGAGCTTGCGGAGCGCGGGGTCGCGCGGATAGAGCCGGGCCCCGACCCGGCGTCCCGCGACCTCCAGGTCCTCGACGCGGCCGTGCGGCTCGAGCGCTGCCCGCAGCCCGTCGTAGTCGACGCCGGGAACGACGAAGTCTGCGTCCTTCGACACTCGTCGGAGCAGCTCGTCACGGACCGCGCCCCCGACGACGTACGCGTCGAGGCCGAGTCCGCGCACGAAATCTTCGATCGCCCGCTCCAACGGCTGGTTCGCCGGCTGGCTAGGCCAGGGCGATCGCTTCGATCTCGACGAGCATGCCCGGTGGCAGCTTTCCGACCTCGAAGGTCGAGCGGGCGGGCGGGCGGTCGCCGACGTGCTTCGCGTAGACGCCGTTCATACCCTGGAAGTCGTCGAGGTTCTGGAGGAAGACGGTGGTCTTGACCAGCCTGTCGAGCCCGGTGCCGGCCGCTTCGAGAATGGCACCGAGGTTCTGGAACACCTGCTCGGTTTGCTCCTCGATCGTCGCCCCTGAGAGCTCGCTCTCCCCCGGCTTCAGCGCGACCTGGCCCGAAACGAATACGAGCCCGCCGGCCTTGATCGCCTGCGAGTACGGGGCGCCCTGAAACGGTGCGGGCGCTGCCTCGGTGCGCACGACTTCCTTCATTCCCTCTCCCTTCTCCGCGGACGGCACGACTGCGCGAGCGCGACGCCCAGCGCCTTGAAGATCGCTTCCAGCACGTGCTGCGTGTCGCTGCCCTCGACAAGACGGACGTGCAAGGTCAGCCTCGCAGATTGCGCAAGCTCCTCCAGGAACCGGGTGGCGAGGTCACCCGCGAGGCCGGCGACGCGGGCCTCCGACAGGTCGACGTTCGAGACGAGCAAGGGTCGCCCGGACGCCTCCAGCGCGACGTGCGCGAGCGCTTCGTCGACCGGGACGACCGCGGATCCGTGCCCTCTGGCTCCTTCCGCGCGCAAGGGATCGCTGAGAGCTTCGCCGAGCGAACGGGCTGCCGCTGCGATCTCCACTTCCGGGCTGCCGGCCGGCTCGACTTCGAGCGCGAGGTCGAACGACGCGTAGGTCGCCATCAGGACGAGGAGGTGGTCGAGCACCGGTAGCCCGGTGCCCACGTTCGTCTCGCCGCGGCCGGCCACGTTCACCCGCGTGCTCGCACGGCCCTGTCCCGTCGCAGCCATGACGACGGAGCGTATAGGAGCGAAACGGTGCTCCCGGGGCGGTCGCCCGAAGACCCGAGTTAGAGGTCGACGCGCTCGATCTGCGCGCCGAGCGCACGCAGGCGCTCGTCGATCCGTTCGTAGCCCTTGTCGATCTGGTAGACCGCGCCGATCGTCGATGTGCCGTCTGCGCAGAGGCTGGCGAGGAGCATCGCCATGCCGGCGCGAATGTCGGGACTCTCCATCCGCTGTCCGCGCAGCTTGGCAGCGCCGGTGACGACGGCGCGGTGCGGGTCGCAGAGGATGATCCGCGCGCCCATGCTGACGAGCTTGTCCGTGAAG
>DATDDZ010000120.1:0-6459 GCA_036523555.1 Gaiellaceae bacterium | reverse complement strand
GCCGCGGCGAAGTCCGCGTTCGGCATGTGCAGCCCGAAGAACGCCGCGATCGCCGCGAAGACGATGGATGCGCGTACGATGCCGTAGCCGATCGCGAAGATCCCGGTCCCGAGAAGGTGGACCGCGCGGGTCAGCGGCGCCATGAAGGTGTACTCGATCGTTCCTTCCCACCGTTCCCACGCCACCGTCTCGATCAACAGCTCGAAGACGATCCCGAGGTACGACCAGATCACTGCTCCGATCAGCAGGATCGTGGTCAGCCGGTCGATGTTGACGCTGCCACCCTCGGCGACGACGCCCTTGGCGATGAAGACGATCGTGAGCGTGTTCGCGGCCGTCCAGAAGAAGAACGCGATCTCCCACCAGGCGTAGCGCTTGATGAGGTACCAGTTGCGCTCGACCATCCCGTAGAGGCCGATGAACTCGTGACGAAGGGATGCGGCGGCCTCGCCCCTCATGCAAAGACCCCCCTCTCCGCGTCCTCGTCCTCTTCCTCCTCGAACGTGCGTCCGGTCGCGGCGAAGAACGCGTCCTCCAACGTCTCGGCCTCGTACTGCTCCTTCAGCACGTCAGCGGGGTCGAGCGCGATCAGGCGACCGCGGTCGAGGATGCCGACGCGGTCCGCGAGCACCTCGGCCTCGCGGAGGTCGTGCGTGCAGAGCAGGATCGTCGCGTCGTGCGACGTCCAGACCTCACGGATGAACCCCTGCACCTCGAGCTTCGAGCGCGGATCGAGACCGGTGGTCGGCTCGTCCAGCAACAGCAGCACCGGCGAGGTGAGGAGCGCACGCGCGAGCGCGACCTTCTGCTGCATCCCGCGTGACAGGTGCTCCATGCCCTCGTGGCGACGGCTAACGGGGAAGCCGACGCTCTCCAGGATCTCCGGGATCGCCGTTTTCGTGACGCTCGGCGGGATGCCGTAGAAGCGCGCCGCGTAGGCGAGGTTCTCCTCGGACGACATCTTCTTGAAGAACGACGCTTCGACCGAGACACGGTTGACGAGGCGCTGAACGGCGCGCGACTCCTTGACGACGTCGTGGCCGAAGATCCTGGCGCTGCCGCCGTCGGGCAGCAGGAGAGTGGACAGCAGCCGGACCAGCGTTGACTTGCCCGAGCCGTTCTGGCCCAGGATGGCGACGCACTCGCCGCGCTCGATCGTGAACGTGACGCCCTCGAGCGCTGCCACGCGCCGCCGCCGCTTGCGCAGGCCGGTCCGCGTCGCATCGCGGCGGAAGAACTCCTTGCGCAAGTTGTTGACCTCTACAGCAAACATCTCGACACTCCTACGATTCGGCGGAACACGGGTACGCGCGGTTCACCTGCAAAACGCAGGCGGCGCACGAGGCGTGAGAGCTCAGCCGAAGAGGCGCATCGAGAAAGACCGTAGCATCCGTGTCAAGCGCTACGGCTTGGGCTCTTCTCCATCGATGTCGTGGATCAGCCAGAGCCGCTCGCCGGTCAGGGAACCGGTTCGTGCCTGTGCGGTGACCTTGTTCACGTCCGGATACTCGGCCACCTCGGGCGAGACGCGGATGCCGGCGACGACGAAGCGGGTGGCGGCGTCCGTGTCGTTCCGGAGCCCGTGCGCTCCTTCGGGGCCGGTCGTGAAGTGGACGACTTCCCCTTCCGCGAGCTGCCGCTCTCCCTCCGGGGTGCGAAGGGTCGGCCGTCCGCGCAGGACGACCAGGAGCTCCTCCGATCCGTGGTGGAAATGGTAGGCCGTCGTGTTGCCGGGGCCGAGCTCGTAGACGCTCGCGCCGAGCGCGGGGCCGCTCTCGACGAGACGCTTCGACTTTGCACCGCCGCCCGACCAGTCGTCCGTCGCGTCCCAGCCGTCGCCGAGGACGTTCGGCGTGTCGCTCACGCGGCCCTGTCCGGCTCCGACTCCGGCTCTTCGAAGCGGCTCGGCGTCGGCCAGGACTGGCTACTGACCAGCCGAAGCCGCTCCAGGCGGCGCTCCTCGCGCTGGAGCTCCGAGACCTGAGAGGGCTCTGGTTGCTGCTGTTCGTCGCTCATATCGGGAGCGTACGGGATATACATGCCAGCTTCTGTCAGGTATTTTGACGGTCGATGCGGGCGACGCGTCTCGTTTCGCTGCTCCTGCTCCTCCAGCACCGTGGACAGCTCACGGCGACGGAGCTGGCGGGTCATTTCGACGTCTCGGTCCGGACGATCCACCGCGACGTCGAGGCGCTCGGCGCGGCCGGGGTGCCGGTCGAGGCCGTCCGCGGCCCCGCCGGCGGCTACAGGCTTTCGGGCGGATACCGGACGAAGCTCACGGGCCTGACACCGGCTGAGGCGGAGGCGCTCTTCGTCGCGCCCGCGCCGGCGGCCGAGCTGGGCCTCGGCGGGGTGCTGACAAACGCGCGGCTGAAGGTGCTTTCAGCCCTGCCGGCCGAGCTCCAGGAGCGCGCCAGCCGCGCCGAGCGGTTCTTCCACCTCGACACGCGCCGCTGGTTCAGGGCCGAGGACACCGTCCCGCATCTCCCGGTGATCGCCTCCGCGACGTGGCAGGGACGAAGGCTGAGCACGCGCTACCGCGAGGGCGTGAAGGTCGTCCAGCGCACGCTCGATCCGCTCGGGCTCGTGCTCAAGGGCGGAGCGTGGTACCTCGTGGCGCGGCGAAGCGCCGGCATGCGGGTGTACCGCGTCTCGCGGTTCGCTTCCGTTCGCGCTCTCGAGCAGGGCTTCGCGCGCCCGGAGGGATTCGAGCTCGCGCGCTACTGGGACGAGTGGTCGCAGGCCTTCGAGGCGTCGATGCGACGGGTGGAGGTGAAATTGCGCGCGAGCGAGGTCGCGTTACGGTTCCTGCCTCGCGACCTTCACGAGAGCGACGGTGTCTTCACGGTCGCGTTCGAGAGCCTCGACGACGCGTTCCGCGAGCTGCTCAGGTTTGGCCCCGACGCCGAGGTGCTCGAGCCGGTCGAGCTGCGTGAGCGCATCGCTGCGACCGCGCGCGAGGTCGCGCAGCTGTATTCGGCTTGACCTTCGTCCGGGCTCGCCGCTAAGGTGAAGCTCAGGTGGCCGCCGGTGAAGGCGGGCGCCGAGGCATTGGAGCCTCAGGACTCGAATGAGCCCTGGGCTCTTTTTTTGTGGTCCCGATTCGAAAGGAGAAGTTATGGCGGCGGACGAGGCGAGGCACTATCTGGCCAACGGGCAGGCGACTGCGCCGGACGCGCGCGAGGCTCTCGAATGGGCCCGCGAGACGACGGCGAGGATGGTCGACCTGAAGTTCTGCGACCTGCTCGGGACGTGGCAGCACGTCACGCTACCCATCGGCGCTTTCGACGAGTCGGCCTTCGACGACGGCCTGGGCTTCGACGGCTCGTCGATCCGCGGCTGGCAGGGAATCTCCGAGTCGGACATGCTGCTGATGCCGGACGCCTCCTCCGCCATCCTCGATCCGTTCACCGAGGCGCCGACGCTTTCGCTCGTGTGCGAGATCGCCGACCCGATCACGCACGAGCCGTACGCGAGGGACCCGCGGAGGATCGCGCGTCGGGCCGAGGACTACCTCCTCTCGACCGGCATCGCCGACACGGCCTTCATGGGGCCGGAGTGCGAGTTCTTCGTCTTCGACGAGGTCTCGTACGAGCTCGGCCCGAACCGCTCTCACTACCTCGTCGACTCGGGAGAGGGCCACTGGAACTCGGGCAAGCCCGGGCTCGGCTACACGGTGCGGGAGAAGGAGGGCTACTTCCCGCCGGCGCCTCACGACACGCTCTCGGACCTGCGGACGGAGATGGTGCTGACGCTCGAGCGCCTCGGCATCCCATGCGAGTTCCATCACCACGAGGTCGCCTCCGGCGGCCAGTGCGAGATCGACCTTCGCTATCAGTCCCTCACGCGGATGGCCGATCAGGTCATGACTTACAAGTACGTCGTCAAGAACGTCGCGCGGCGGGCCGGGAGGTCCGTCACATTCATGCCGAAGCCGATCTTCGGCGACAACGGCTCCGGGATGCACACGCATCAGTCCCTCTGGAAGGAGGGCACGCCGCTGATGGCGGACAGGTCCGGCTACGCCGGGCTGTCACAGCTTGCCCGCGCGTACATCGGCGGCCTGCTCGCGCACGCCCCGGCGCTGCTCGCGTTCTGCGCGCCGACGACGAACTCCTACCGCCGGCTCGTGCCCGGCTACGAAGCCCCTGTCAACCTCGTCTACTCGATGCGCAACCGCAGCGCGTGCATCCGCATCCCGATGTACTCCGACTCGCCGAAGGCGAAGCGGATCGAGTTCCGCTGCCCGGACGCAGCGGCGAACCCCTACCTGGCGTTCGCGGCAATGCTGATGGCGGGCATCGACGGAATTCAGAAGGGCCTCGACGCCGGGGAGCCCGCCGACTGGGACCTCTTCGAGGAGGACCGCGGCGTCGCCCAGGTGCCGGGCTCGCTGGACGAGGCGCTCGATGCGCTCGAGAGAGACCATGACTTCCTCACCGCGGGCGGCGTGTTCGGCGAGGACCTGATCCGAACCTGGATCGACTACAAGCGCGAACACGAGGCCGACCTGGTCCGCCTCCGCCCGCACCCGGCCGAGTTCTCCCTCTACTACGACTGCTAGGCACATGACCGTCATGGCGCCGCCGTCCGTCGAACTGCGCGGCCTCACGGAGGACGACTGGACGGCGGTCGCCGACATCTACTGGGACGGCATGCGCGATGGGCTCGCGACCTTCGAGACCGAGGTGCCCTCCTGGGAGACATGGGATGCCGGCCACTTCGCCGAGCACCGGCTCCTCGCCGAGCTCCGAGGTGAGGTCGTCGGCTGGGCGGCCCTGTCGCCGGTGTCACCTCGCCGGTGCTACGCCGGCGTCGCGGAGAACAGCGTCTATGTCGCGCGGGACGCTCGCGGTCTCGGCATCGGCCGCCTGCTGCTCGGGGCGCTCGTGCGTGGGGCCGACGCCGCGGGCATCTGGACGATCCAGACGTCCATCTTCCCGGAGAACCGAGCCTCCCTCGCGCTGCACGAGCGCTGCGGCTTCCGCGTCGTCGGCACGCGCGAGCGGATTGCGAGGCGTGACGGCATCTGGAGGGACACGGTGTTCCTCGAGCGCCGGAACGGAGCGGTGAGTTGATCAAGGTCGAGGCGGTGGTGATCCGCGAGCGCGTCGAGACCGTGATCGATGCCGTCGAGGAGGAGACCGGTCACGTCGGCGTCACCGTCGTCGAGGCGATCGGGCACGGCCGCGAGCGGGGCGTGACGCACGAATACCGCGGCCGCGTCTTCGAGTCGCGCTTCCTGCCGAAGGCCCTGCTCACCTTCATCGTCGACGACGGCCTCGCACCGGCGGTCGTGGCTGCCATCGCCGACGCTGCCCGGAGCGGCGACGAGTCCGGCGACGGCCTGGTCTGGACGAGCCGCGTGGACAACGTCACGCACCACCGCACCGGGCGGCGCCTCGAGGAGCTCGAGGTTTAGGTGTCGAACGCTGATCTCCTCATCGCGGCGAACACGATCTGGGTCGTCGTCGCCGCCATCCTCGTCATGTTCATGCAGGCCGGGTTCGCGTTCCTCGAAGCGGGCCTGACGCGGATGAAGAACGCGGCTCACATCGCCGGCAAGAACGTCCTCATCTTCGGCATCTGCTCACTCGTCTACTGGGCCGTCGGCTTCGGGCTCGCGTTCGGGGACGGGAACGGCGTGGTCGGCACGCACGGGTTCTTCCCGTCGGTCGACTCGCTGCTCGCCGTCGGCGTGGCGCCGTTCACGTTCTTCGCGTCCATCCCGGGCGCGGCCGCGTACCTGTTCGAGGTCGTGTTCGCCGGCGTCTCGCTCGCCATCGTCTGGGGCGCGATGGCCGAGCGGGCCAAGCTCTGGGTCTACTTCGCCTTCGGGGTCTGCTTCACGCTGATCTACTCGGTGACGTCCCACTGGATCTGGCACGCAGGCGGCTGGCTGTTCGGCCTCGGGATGCAGGACTTCGCCGGCTCGACCGTCGTCCATTACCAGGGGGCGCTCGCCGCGCTTGCCGGCGCGATCCTGCTCGGCCCGCGCATCGGCAAGTTCGGACACGACGGCCGCGCGAACCCGATCCCCGGTCACAACATGCCGTATGCCGTGCTCGGGACGATCATCCTGTGGTTCGGCTGGTTCGGCTTCAACCCGGGCTCGACGCTGGCCGTCGTCACGGGAAGGCACCTTGGCTTCTTCGCCTACGTCGCGCTGACGACGAACCTGGCGGCCGCGGCCGGAGCGCTCGGCGGCATCGCCACGGCCTGGGTCGTCCTGAAGAAGCCCGATGTCTCGATGATGCTGAACGGCGTCATCGCTGCGCTCGTCGCGATCACGGCCGCCTCGGGGTTCGTCGCTCCCTGGGCGGCCGCCCTCATCGGCTTCCTCGCCGCCGCAATCGCCGTCGTGGCCGTGCCGCTCGTGGAACGGCTTGGCATCGACGACCCGATCGGCGCGGTCGCCGTCCACGGGCTCGCCGGGGTCTGGGGCACGATCGCCACCGG
>DATDDZ010000119.1:0-3578 GCA_036523555.1 Gaiellaceae bacterium | reverse complement strand
TGGTTCGGGAGCGAGCCCGTGCTGGCGATGGTCGGCACCGACCACCAGCCGCTCGTGCCCGATCTCACCGCGCGAGCTCCCGAGAGCGTTCCGATCGGGACGCTCTCGGACTATCTCCGCGACGCAGCCGACGACGGTCTCCGGCGCGTGCGAGGCGAGTTGCGGTCGGCCGCGCGGGCGAACCTGCTGCCGGGGGTCGTCTCCGCTCGCATCGACCTGAAGGCGGCGTGCGCGCGAGCGGAGCGTTGGCTCGAGCGGTACGCGGAACCTCTGCAGGCGCTCTACGGCGGTGAGTGGCCCCGCGAGCTTGTGGCACAGGCCTGGGGCCGAATGTTCCAGAACGCCGCGCACGACTCCGTCTGCGGGTGCTCGGCCGACGAAGTTTCGGCGCAGGTGCTCGTCCGCTACGCCGAGGCAGAGCAGATCGGGCGCGAGCTGGCCGGCCGAGCCGTGGGACGCATCGCGGAAGGGGCTCCACGAGGCTCGTTCGTGGTCGTTAATCCGTCGCCGCGCGAACGCACGGAGCTCGTGGAGCTCGAGCTCGAGGTTCCGAACGAGTGGGAGGCAGTCGAGCTCGAGCTTCCCGACGAGACGCGCGTGACGACGGAGGAGGTCTCGCGGCCGCAGCCGTTTCACTGGGAGACGCGTGTCGCGGGCCCGGACGTGCCTGCCGCGCTTGCCCGCCGGCTGCACGGCCGCGAGCTCTTCGGCCGCATCGTCAACGGCTTCCGACTCGAGGGCCCGAGCGTGACGATCGAGGTCGGCGTGGTGCCAGACCCCGACCCGTTCGACATGGACGAACTGGAGGGCGAGATCGCGGTCGCGACCGCCGGCGAATCGCGCGAGTGGACGCTTCGCGTTGTCGAGCGGCCGCGGCGAACTGTCGTCGCGCCGGTCCCGGCGCCCCCGCTCGGCTGGACCAGCGTGGTCCCGAAGGTCGGGGTCAGACCCTGGAAGAAACTACGTGCCCCCTTCTCCCACGGCCCCGAAGAGCTCGCGGCGCTCACGCGGATCGTGCGCGGCAAGGACTCCGGCGACAGCTACAACTACGCCCCGCCCGCAGAGGACGAGCTGGTCGATACGCCCATCGCCGAACGGCTCGATCCGCTCGAGGACGGCCCGCTCCGCCGGGTCGATGTCCTGTACCGGACGTACGAGTGGGACGGCAAAGCAGTGGACACCGAGACGCGCTTCGAGCAGCGGATCGGGGAGCGCTTCATCCGCATCCGGATCGACTTCGACAACCCCTGCGACGACCAGCGCGTGCGGGTGCACGTGCCACTGCTAGAGCTGGCCGACTGCTCACGCGCCGAGGGCCAGTTCGCCGTCGTCGAGCGCGGCCTGGAGGTCGAGGATGGCTACGGCGAGGTCGCGGTGCCCACGTTTCCCGCGAGCGCGTTCGTCGCCGCCGGCGGGATCGCCCTCCTACTCGACCACGTGACCGAGTACGAGCTGGTCGGGCACGAGCTCGCGCTGACCGTCCTTCGCTCGATCGGCTACATCAGCCGAAACGACAACCCGTGGCGAGAGGATCCCGCCGGTCCCGAGATCCCGATTCCAGCTGCCCAGCTACGCGGCCCGTGCAGCTTCGCGTTCGCCTACTACCCAAGCGCGGCGTCGATCCACGAGCAGGCCGAGCGCTATCGCCATCCCTTCCTCACCGGCCGCGGCACGGGTGGCGCGGGCGAGCTGCACACACACTCTGGCCCGGCTCTCGAAGGAGACAACGCCGTCATCCTCACCTGTCTGCAGCCCGACCGGGCCCGCGTCGTCAACGAGAGCGCCGAGGCCCTGACCGTCGCCTTCGAGGGAGCCAGGCTCGAACTAGGCCCGTGGGAGATCCGCACGGTCGTGCGGCGCTCCGACTAGGGCTTCGTCACGAAGAAGTCGCTGGAACCGATCAACGGGCCGTACTTGTTTGCGGTGCGTTTCCCGATCCCCGGGTAGACGTACCAGCGGTAGTGGCCGCGGTTGAGCTTGCGGGCCTTCCCCTGGAACTTCCAGGCCTTCGCCAGGCGGTACTTGGGCTGCAACGGCCAGGCGCTCAGCACCTTCTTGCCGCTGACGCCGACGGACGCGACCTGCCGCAGCGCATTGCCGACTCCGTAGTAGAGCTGGACGTTGTAGTACGTCGCGCCCGCGACCGGCCGCCATGCGAGCAGCGGCGGGCTGGTCACACTCACCCCTCGCGCCGGCGAATAGAGCTTTGCTCCCGGAATGATGCTGACCGTGTCCACGGCCTTGTTGCCCGCGTCGTCATAGCCCGTGATGGTGTAGACGTACTTGACCTTGTTCGTGAGGCCCTTGTCCTCGAAGCTCGAGGCGAGGCCTTTGAAGACGGCGGACGGATCCGGGCCTGCTGCGCCCGGAGTGCGGTCGATCTCGATCGCCGTCGTGTCCGGCGACGCGGTCCAGCTCAGCGTGGCCGTTCCGTCGTCCCAGTCGAAGCCGACGTTCGTGAGCTTCGGCGGCGTCGAGTCGTACTTGAACGCGGGCGATGTCCCGCCTGCGCTGTTGCCGGCGTTGTCGGTGCAAGTGCCGTTTATCGTCGTGCTGGTCGTGTCGGGCCCACTGTAGGTCGTGGCCGTACAGGAGCCGATGCCCGAGCCGCCGTCGCTCCCGTGAAATGCCACTTGAACCGGATGGTTGTACCAGCCGTTCGAGTCCGGCGGGCGGTCGAACGTGATGCTGTCGATCGTCGGCGCACCGGCGTCGTACTGGATCGAAGCCCCCGCCGTGCCGACGTTGCCCGCGTTGTCGGTGCAGCTCGCGCTGACGGAGCCTCCGCCGCCAAAGGTCCCGGAGTTGCACGACGCGATCCCGGAGAGGTTGTCGCTCCCGGACGCGCGGAAGTCGACCGGATGGTTGTACCAGCCACCCGCGTCGGGACCGCGTGAAAGCGAGACGGACACGGACGGCGGCGTCGAGTCGTACTTGATCGGCCCGAAGCTCGCCGGCGCGCTCGTGTTGCCGGCGTTGTCGGTGCACGTGCCCGAGAAGGATGCGCTGGCTGTGTCGGGGCCGCCGTAGCTCGGGCCGCTGCAACTCGCGATCCCAGAAGTTGCATCCGAGCCATTGAAGTTGATCCCGACCGGATGGTTGTACCAGCCACCTGCATCAGGCCCCCGCGTCGGCGAGCCTCCACTTACCGTCGGTGCGGTTGCGTCGCGTTTGATCGTGACACCGAGCTGAGATTGAGAACTGTTCGAGTAAGTCACGATGCACGTTCGCGACCAGTTCGCCGTGTCGCTTGTCACCGTGTTCGTGTCGCAACTTTGTGTGTTGGTAACGCCAGTGGGGTCCCAGGCGAACGCAACCGTGATGTCGATCTTGTACCAACCACTGGAGCAACCTCCCCCGTTACACGTGACCGTGATCGGAGCGGCCCCCGCCGCCGGTGCGAAGATCAACAGTGGCACGCTGATCAGGATCAGCGCGAGCGGATAGCGCCAGCTCATTCCCACTCCGTCCGGAAGGACCGCTGCGTCAGCAACAGCAGCCCCGTCCCGGCCACCGCGAGCACGGCGAAGGAGATCCCCGACAGCCAGAGGTAGGGATGCTGCGGCGAGTCCTTGGCG
>DATDDZ010000118.1:0-1970 GCA_036523555.1 Gaiellaceae bacterium | reverse complement strand
GCTCGAGCTGGGGCCGGAGCATCTCTCCTGTTACGAGCTCGAGGCGAAGCCCGGGACGCGGTTCTCGCATGCCCATGGTGAGGAGCTCGCGTGCCAGGCCGACGCGATGGAGGGGTACTTCGAGCTGGTCGTCGATCGGCTGACCGCGTCCGGCTACCGCTGGTACGAGACCGCCAACTTCTGCCGGGAGGCCGATCGGTCCGGGGCGGGGCGCGATCTGCGGGCGAGGCACAATCTCGCCTACTGGCTCGGCCGCGACTACCTCGGCCTCGGCGTCGGCGCGGTGTCCACGGCCAGCGGCCGGCGGTGGCGGAACACGCCCCGGCTGCAGCGGTACGTCGAGTCGCTCCAACGAGGGGAGCGGCCCGAACGCGAGCTCGAAGAGCTCGCGTTCGAGACGCAGAGGCAGGAGCGCCTGATGCTCGGCCTCCGGCTGGACGAGCCCCTTGCGCTCGACGACGTCGCGGGCGTGGTCGACCTCGCGGCGATTCCACGGCTTCAGACGCTCGGGCTGGTGCGGCGCGGCAGCGACCGCGAAGGAACCGAGACGCTCCGGCTCACCTCGCGTGGCCGTCGCCTCGGGGGCGGAGTGACCTCCGATCTGCTGGCCTGACCGACGAGCGCCGGACCGAAGGACGCACACCGTCGTAAAATCACCTGCAAATGGCCCTTGATCGGAGTCGAGCTCTCACCGCGCGGCAAGGCGACGTCCTCGCGCGGGTGATCGAGGCGTACGTAGCGACCGGGCAGCCTGTCGGCTCGCGCTACCTCGTCGAGCACGGCGGTCTCAGGGTGTCGTCGTCGACCGTGCGCACCGAGCTCGCGGAGCTCGAGGCGCTCGGTCTCCTGACCCATCCCCATACCTCGGCCGGGCGAGTGCCGACCGAGCAGGGCTACCGCTTCTACGTCGATCAGCTCCTGGCCCGCCAGGACCCGCGGCCCGGCACGTTCCCGCTCGATCTCTCCGATCTGCAGCGGGAGATCGACTCGGCGCTGGAGGCGACGAGCGACGCCCTGTCGCGCGTTACGCATCTGCTCGCCCTCGTCTCCGCGCCGCCGCTCGAGGCGACGACTATCCGGCACGTCGAGGTGCTGCTGCTCAACCCACGGACGGTGATGACGGTGGTGATCACCTCGACTGGCGACGTCGGCAAGCACGTGGTGACGTTCGTCGATCCCGTCGACCCGGGCCTGGCGAAGTGGGCGGCCGAGTACCTGAACGAGCGCGTCGCCGGCGCCCGCCTCACGACCGGCCGGCTTCGCCGCGAGCTCGACGAGCCGAGCCTGTCGAACGCCGAGAAGTCGTTCCTGCACGCGTTCGAGCCGGCGTTCACGCATCTCCTCCAGGCAGAGCAGCGCCTCTTCGTCGGGGGCGCGGCGGGGCTGCTCGACGACCCGGAGGCGGATGAGCTCGGGATCTACCGTCACGCACTCGTGGCGCTCGAGCGGCGTGCCGCCCTGCTCGGGCTTCTCGGTGCGGCCTTCGATCCGCGGCGGGCCTTCGTCCGCATGGGCGGAGAGCTCGATCATCCCGCCTTCCAGGAGGCCGCCCTCGTCGGGGCGACCTACGGGCTCACCCACCGCGCGCTCGGCGCCGTCGGGCTGCTCGGGCCGGTGCGGATGGACTACGACAAGGCGATCCGCTCGGTGCGCAGCGCGGCGCGGGAGCTCTCCCGGTTCGTCGAAGAGGTCTACGAGGACAACTGAGCCCGGCGCTAACCTGAGTGAAGGAAATGGCGACGGCCGAACGCGACTACTACGAGCTGCTCGGCGTCTCGCGGACTGCGGGCGCCGACGAGATCAAGCGCGCCTTTCGGCGACTGGCCCGCGAGCTCCATCCCGACGTCTCGAGCGAGCCCGATGCCGAGCACCGGTTCCGCGAGGTCGTCGAAGCCTACGAGGTCCTGTCCAACTCGGAGCGGCGTGAGCTCTACGACCGCTTTGGCCACGCGGGCCTGCGCAGCGGAGGC
>DATDDZ010000117.1:0-3217 GCA_036523555.1 Gaiellaceae bacterium | reverse complement strand
GGCGGGATCGGGAAGGTGTTGAAGATCTGGACGCCCTCCTGCTTGAACTTCGCGATCTGGGCGGAGTAGTCGCTCGTCCCGTCCTCGTACGCGCCCGGGTCGACGATCGTGTAGCCGGCCTTCTGGAGGAGCGGCCCCAGGGCGGCGCGAATCGCGTTCCCGTCCGCGTCGTTCGGCCACATGACGCCGACCTTCTTGTTGGTCTTGACCGGCCCGTTCCAATTGTTGATGAACTCCTTCGCGAACTCGCCGACGCCGAAGCTGAAGTGGAAGCCCCACTTGAACGGCGACGGCTGGCCCGGCTTCGCTCCCCGGTTGAGGTACCAGGCCTCCCAGGGCTCGATCGTCGAGATGTGCGGAACCCCCGCCTGCTCGCACGCGTCGGCGACCGGGTTGTTCGTCTCGGGCGTCGAGGTCGAGAGGACGAGGTCGACCTTGTCGCCGTTGATCAGCTGCTTCGCCAACTGGCCGGCGCGCGGCGGGCTCGACTGGTTGTCCTTGTCGATGATCTTGACTGCGTAGTGCTTGCCGTGGATCGTGAGGCCGTTCGCCAGCTTCTGGCGGGCGAGGCGGAGCGCGAACGGGTCGGGCTCGCCGAACCCTCCGAGCGGGCCGCTCCGCGGGCTGATGAACCCGATCTTGATCGTGGCCGCCTCGGGCGCGTTCTCGCTCGTGACGCGCGCCCAGGCAGGCTCCGCCGCGAGGGGCGCGACCAGGAGGCCGCCGACTCCGACCCCGGTCCGCTTGACGAACTCACGCCGCGAGACCGAACCCTCGAGATCCCGGATCTGGTCAGACATCGACTCCTCCTCGCTCGACCGTGCCACCGCCAGGCGGCCGACACTAAACCCGTCCTGTTCAACTTTCAAGACGACGTTCTAATATGCGGGACAATGGCGGAACGACCCCAGCAGTCGGGCCACTCGCAGTCGCTCGAGCGCGGGCTCGGCATCCTGGCCGCGTTCACCCCGAACCAGCCGCTCCTGGGCGTCAGCGAGCTCTCGCGCAGCGTCGGGCTCAGCCGCAGCACGACGCACCGCTACATGGCCACGCTCACACGGCTCGGTTATCTGCAGCAGGATCACGCGACGAGCCGGTACCGGCTGGGCCCCCGCGTCCTCGATCTCGGCTTCTCGGCCATCAACTCGATGGAACTGCGCGCGATCTCCGCGCCGTACCTCCAGCAACTGAGCGACGAGGTCGGCTACACGGTCAACATGGCGATCCTCGAGGGGAGCGACATCCTCTATGTCGAGCGGTGCCGAAGCTCCCGTGCGGGCCAGCGCGAGATCGACCTCAATCTCCACGTCGGGTCGCGCCTTCCTGCCTATTGCACGTCGATGGGCAAGGTGATGCTCGCCTTTCTCGAACCGGCCGAACGCGACGCCGTGCTGGACGGCGTGCAGCTCGCGCGGCGCGGGCCGAACACGCTGACCGAGCGGCGCGCGCTCGAGGCCGAGCTCGACCGCGTCCGCGAGCGCGGCCTCGCCCTGAACAACGAGGAGCTGGCCTATGGGCTTCGCTCGATCGCCGTGCCGGTCCGCTCGAGCACCGGTGATGTCGCAGCGGCGATCAACCTCGCAGTCCACAGCTCGATGGTCTCGATGGAGGATCTCGTCGCCCGGCTGGGAGGATCGCTGAAGGACACCGCCGCCCAGATCTCGGCGCAGGTCGGTTACCGTCCCGGCGAGGGTTGAAGCGGCGAAGGAGGCGCGGATGAACCAGCAGACACCGGAGGCGACGCGCGCAGGTCGGAGGACGAAGCCGCCCTTCCGCGCCGATCACGTCGGCAGCCTCCTCCGCCCGCCCGACCTTCTCGCCGCGCGGGGCGACTTCGCCGCGGGGCGGATCGACGCTGACCGCTTGCGAGAGGTGGAAGACGACGCGATCCGCGAGATCGTGCGCAAGCAGGAGGAGGTCGGCCTCCAGTCCGCGACGGACGGAGAGTTCCGCCGCGCGTCGTGGCACATGGACTTCATCTACCAGCTCGACGGGATCACGAAGGAGCCGGGCGAGATCAAGGTCAAGTTCCACAACGAGCAGGGCGACATCGAGTTCACGCCCGCGGCTCTTCACGTCGACGGCAAGCTCGGCGTCTCGTCGACGATCTTCGGCGACGCCTTCCGCTTCCTGCACGGCGCGGCCACGACGAACGTGCCCAAGCTGACGATCCCGTCGCCGAGCATGGTCCACTATCGCGGCGGGAAGGCGGCGATCGACCCAACGGTGTATCCCGACCTGGACTCGTTCTGGGCCGACCTCGTCGCCGCCTATCGCGAGGAGGTGCGCCGGCTCGGCGAGCTCGGCTGCACCTACCTCCAGTTCGACGATACGAGCCTCGCCTACATGAACGACCCGCACCAGCGCGACTACATCGCCTCGATCGGCGGCGACGCGGAGCGCCAGCACCTCGACTACATCCGACACATCAACGAGGCGCTCGCCGGCCGGCCCGAGGGCATGAGCGTCACGACCCATGCGTGCCGAGGCAACTTCCGCTCGGCGTGGGCGGCCGAGGGCAGCTGGGACTTCGTCGCGGAGGCGCTGCTCAACGAGCTGCAGGTGGACGGCTTCTTCATGGAGTGGGACGACGAGCGCTCGGGCGGCTTCGAGCCGCTCCGCTTCCTGCCCAAGGGCGACAAGCAGGTCGTCCTCGGGCTGGTGACGACGAAGCGGGGCGAATTGGAGTCGAAGGACGAGCTCAAACGACGGATCGAGGAGGCGTCGGAGCACGCGCCCATCGACCAGCTCTGCCTCTCGCCGCAGTGCGGGTTCTCGTCGACAGTGGAGGGCAACGAGCTGACCCACGACGAACAGTGGGCGAAGCTTCGCCTGATCGTCGAGATCGCCGAGGAAGTGTGGGGCTGACCCGAGCCTCGGCGTGAGTCGCACGGTCCGCGAGGCGACGTTCGACGTCTTCCGCCGGCGCGGGCTGACGACGATGTTCTCGAACCCGGGCTCGACGGAGGTCCCGTTCCTGACGGACTTCCCGGACGACCTGCGGTTCATGCTCGCGCTGCACGAGGGCTCGGTCGTCGGGCTCGCGACGGGCTTCGCGATCGGTCGCGGCGAGCCGGCCCTCGCGCTCCTGCACACGACGGCCGGGCTCGGCAACGCCGTCGGCGCGATCGCGACGGCACGCGTCAACCGGGCGCCGCTCGTGATCGTCGTCGGCCAGCAGGACCGCCGCCATCTCGCCTTCGAGCCGTTCCTTGCC
>DATDDZ010000116.1:0-1978 GCA_036523555.1 Gaiellaceae bacterium | reverse complement strand
AGCGAGAGGACGACCCCGCCGTCGAGCGGCACCGCCCCTCCCGCATAGCCGGTTCCACCGCCCCGCGGAACGATCGCCACGCCGTGCGAGTAGCACCACGACACGACCTCGGCCACCTCTTCGGCCGATCGCGGCAGAGCGACCGCGTCGGCCCGGCCGTGAACGCCTCGTCCCTCGGTCTCGTCGGTCAGATAGGCGGCGCTCGGATGCCGGATCTCTGCCGCGACCGCGGCTCGCAGGTCACGTTCGACGGCGGCGACGGCACTCATGCGAGCGCGCGCTCGAGCTCGGCGCGGCCGCCGCCGAGCACGGGCTCACCATGGGAGACGAGCACGAGCTCGATCGGAAGGTCGAGCAGTGGACGCAGCGCTTCGCGGAGATCCTCCTGCGTGAATCCGTCGAGATAGCGAAGCCATGACGGGGGGCACAGCCTCAGCCCCGGGGGGCGGTCGCCGAGAATGCGGTCTCCGGGGACGAGTGCGTGATGCTCGGGAAGCCAGTACACGGTTTCGCCCGCGCCCTCGACGGCGATTGCCTCCACGCCCTCGGGCGCCGAGCGCGAAGCGCCGTAGCGCTCGGCCAGCTCGTCCCCGCTGCGCCTATGCCAGGGAAGGGTGGTCAGAACGGCGGCGGTCTGCTTCGAGCCGGCAAGGCGGTCGAGAGCCGCAAAGTCGCCGTCGGTGACGAGCGGGTCGATGAGGACGAGCGCATCGCGGGTCTCGCACGCAACACAGCCGACGTCGCGATCCCAGTCCGCTGGATCGTCCTCCTGCTCGCGCGGCTCCCAGTCCGGGTGGGGCGCGGTCCAGCGCCACAAGCCCGGTGCCACCGGTTGCAAGTCCACTACGCAGAGCGTAGATGATGGCCGATGGAGTCAGTTCGTTGGCGCGTACGTCATTCGCCCTCGGACAGGCTGCGAAATGTCAGCTGCTCGCGGCGGCCGCCGACGCTCGATCGCACGATCGCCTCGCCGATCTCCGACGCGCGATAGCCGTCCTCGAAGGTCGCGCCGTGCGGTGCGACGTCGCTGCCGTCGGCGATCGAGCGCAGAAGGTGGTGCACCTCGTGCACGAAGGTGTCTCCCCAGCCGATGATGTGCCCGGGGGGCCACCAGAGATCCATGAAGGGATGGTTCGCCTCCGTCACGAGCACCGTCCTGAAGCCGCGAGTGCGGTCCTCGCCGTCGAGAAAGACCTGCAGCTCGTTCATGCGCTCCATGTCGAAGTAGAGCGAGCCGCTGGAGCCGTTGATCTCCCACTGAAACGCGTTGCGCCGTCCGAGCGCGAGGCGCGTCGACTCGATCGTCCCGACCACACCGCTCTCGAACTCGACAGCCGCCTCGATCGCGTCGTCAACCCTGCGATCGCTCACGAATGTCTTCACGATCCCGGCGACCGAACCGACCTCGCCGACGAGGTAGCGCGCGAGGTCGATCACGTGCGTACCGAGATCGCCGAGCGCGCCGGATCCCGCCTGGTCCGGATCGAAGCGCCACGTGTCGAGCGTCGGGTCGTCGCCCCAGTCCTGCAGGTACCGGCCGCGGAAGTGGCGGAGCTCTCCGAGTGCGCCCCCGTCGATCAGCTCGCGCGCGAGCCGTACCGCGGGGACGAAGCGGTAGTTGAACCCGCAGAGATGCGTGACGCCGGTCGCGGCGACTCGGCGCCACACGTCGTAACTTTCGTCGGCCGTGCGCCCGAGCGGCTTCTCGCAGAGGACATGCTTGCCCGCCTCGGCGGCGGCGATCGTCGGCTCTGCGTGGAGCGCGTTCGGGCCGCCGTTGTCGAAGAGCCCGATCGTCTCGTCCTCGACGAGCCGCCGCCAGTCGTCGGTTGCGTACTCGAAGCCGTACCGCAGCGCAGCTTCTTGGACTGCTTCCGTGTTTCGGCCGGCGATGCCGACGAGTTTCGGTTCGAGCGGCGGCGGCCACGTGACGTAGGCGATCTTCTTGAACGCGTTCGAGTGGGCTTTGCCCATGAAC
>DATDDZ010000115.1:0-2994 GCA_036523555.1 Gaiellaceae bacterium | reverse complement strand
ACCCGATTCACGAGCGGCACGCCTCCCGCCGCGCGGATCGCCTCCGGCACCGCCCACGAAGCACGCACGTCGTAGATCACCTTCCCGCCGGGCACACGCTCGAGGATTGACTCGGCGAAGAGCGCAGTCGTGAAGTCGCCCGGAACGAACTCGCCTCCGTCGTCGACGAAGAAGCAGCGGTCGGCGTCCCCGTCGAACGCGACGCCGAGATCGGCACCCTCGTCGCGGACGCGCTCGACGATGAACGCGCGATTCTCCGGCAGGAGCGGATTCGGCTCGTGGTTGGGAAATGTCCCGTCCGGTTCGAAGAAGCACCGCACCGCATCGACGGGAAGCCGTTCGAGAACGGGCGGAAGCATCGTTCCGCCCATGCCGTTGGCAGCGTCGATGACGACCCGCAGCGGCGCGACCGTGTCGACGTCGACGAACGACGTGACCCGGTCGACCCAGCGCGGCCAGATGTCCTCGCTGCGGACTTGTCCAGGGGACTGTCCCTCGGGCGCGTCTCCGAGAACCATCGCCCGCGCGCGGATGTCGAGGAGGCCCGAGTCGCCACCGACGGGCAGCGCGCCGCGCCGGACGACCTTCATCCCCGTGTACTCCTTCGGGTTGTGGGACGCCGTCACCATGATCCCGCCCTCGAGCTCGAGGGCGCCGACAGCGAAATAGACCATCTCGGTTCCCACGAGCCCGATGTCGACGACCTCTGCGCCCGATTCGGCGGCGCCGCGGATGACCGCATCCGCCATCGTGGGGGAAGAGACGCGCATGTCGCGGCCGACCGCGATCACGCGAGGCTCGAACTCGTCCACATAGGCTCGCCCGACCGCGTAGGCGCCGGCCTCGTCGAGCTCGGCGGGATAGATCCCGCGGATGTCGTACGCCTTGAAGACCTTCGGGTCGAGCACGGGCGGATCGTACGGGAACCCGATCGAGACGATCGGTGTGGAGAGGTCATCGCAGTCAGGCGCTCGCATCGAATCGGCGCGGCACCCAGTTCTTTCACGTGCCCTCTGCGACGGCGGCCGTGCTCGAGCGGCGCGCGTCGCTCGCAGGGGCTCCGCCGGTCGGCTCCTTTCCCCTGGCCGCAGTGGCAGGCGCAATGGGTGCCGCGGCGCTCGCCGTCCCCGCGGCGTGGCTGGTCCGGCGTCGGCGCAGGCACTAGCGCCCGCGCGGCCCGGCGGTGACAGGTGCCTCCGTACCTAGAATTTGGGTATGGAGCGCAAGCTGGCGACGGTTCTTTTTGCCGATCTCGTTGGCTCGACCGAGCTTCTCTCCGGTGAAGACCCCGAGGTCGCAAGGCGCCGCGTCACGAGCTTCTTCGACGGCGTCGCCCGCTGCATCGAGGCCTACGGCGGCACGGTGGAGAAATTCGCCGGCGACGCGGTCATGGCCGCGTTCGGGATCCCTCAGGCCCACGAGGACGACGCGGATCGCGCGGTCCGAGCAGGCTTCGGGATCCTCGAGCACGTTCGGGAGCTCGGGCTCGAGGCCCGGGTCGGGATCGAGGCGGGCGAGGTGGTCGTCGACGAGGCCGACTCGACGTTCGCCACCGGCGAGGCCGTCAACCTGGCCGCGCGTCTCCAGCAAGCTGCGTCGCCGGGCGAGATTCTCGTCGGCGAGGCCGCGCGCCGCCTGACTGTATCCACCGTCGAGGCCGAGTCCGCAGGCCCGCTCGAGCTGCGCGGGTTCCGTAAGCTGATCCCCGCCTACCGAGCGCTGGCGGCACTCGACGGGCAGCGGCCGCTCTCGAAGGTGTCGGCGCCGTTCGTCGGCCGCGACGCCGAGCTGGAGCTGCTCCAGAACATCCTGGAGCGCACGATCCGCGACCGCAGGCCGCACGTGTTCACGGTCTACGGCGAGCCGGGGGTGGGGAAGAGCCGGATGATCCGAGAGTTCCTCGCCGGGGTGGAGGGGGCGACGATCCTTCGCGGTCGTGCGCTTCCGTACGGCGAGGGTGTGACCTACTGGCCCCTCGCGGAGATGGTGAAGTCGGCAGCGGGGATCACCGACGACGACCCGATCGAGACGGCGAAGGCGAAGCTGATCGAGTGCTGCGGCGACGAGGCCATCGCCGAGCTCCTCGGGCTCGCCGCCGGCGTGATGGAGGCTGTGGAGACCGAGCGTGGGCAGCCCGAGATCGCCTGGGCGGCACGCGAGTTCGCGGACGAGCTGGCCGACGTCCAGCCGCTGGTCATGGTCTTCGAGGACGTCCACTGGGCCGAGGAGCCGCTGCTCGAGCTGATCGACCACCTCGCGCAATGGGTGCGCGAGCGCGCGCTCCTGATCATCTGTCTCGCGCGACCCGAGCTGCTCGACGTTCGGCCGGGGTGGGGAGGCGGCCGTGTCCGCTCGACCGCGATCGAGCTCGAGCCGCTCGGCCGTGAGGAGAGCGAAGCGCTGGCAGAGGCGTTGCTCGAGGAGCACCACGTGCCCGAAGCCGTCCGGGCACGGCTCCTCGACAAGACCGAGGGCAACCCGCTCTTCGTCGAAGAGACGGTTCGCATGCTGCTCGAGCAGGGAGTCGACGGCGGTGACCGGATTCCCGACACGCTGCAGGCGATGATAGGAGCGCGCATCGACCGGCTTCCGGCCGGCGAGAAGATCCTCCTGCAGCGAGCCTCCGTGATCGGCCGGACCTTCTGGGCGGGCGCGGTCGACCACCTGTCGCCCGAATACCACGGTGACGAGCTCGAGGACATGCTCGACGACCTGCTGCTGCGGGACTTCCTCACCCGCGAAGAGCGGTCGACCATCTCCGGCGAGCCCGCCTACCGCTTCAAGAACGTGCTCATTCGCGAGGTCGCATACGGAGGGCTGTATAAGTCGGCGCGGGCCGAGTACCACACGCGTTTCGCGGAATGGCTGCGCGAGCGCGCCGACAAGGAGCTGCTCGAGATCCGCGCGTACCACCTCGACCAGGCCTGCGCTCTCTACGCGGAGCTCGACGGAAAGCCGCCGACAGAGCTCGCGCAGACGGCGGCGAAGGCCCTC
>DATDDZ010000114.1:0-4776 GCA_036523555.1 Gaiellaceae bacterium | reverse complement strand
CGCCCCGGTCGAACAGCTCGCGCAGGGCCTCCGCCGCCGCGCTCAGCTCGTGGGCCGCCTCGGTGAGCGTCTGCTCGCGGAGACCCGCGGCTTCATCGGCTTTCGCGAGCACGGAGCGTCGAACGTCCTCCTCGACACCGTCGAGATCGGCGTCCTCTTGCTCGAGGAACGGATAGAGGAACGCGGAGGCGCCGGCCCCGGCCGACGAGCTCGCGCCGTGCTCGAAGAACACATGGACGAGCTCCCAGACGACGTGGTACAGCGTCTCGACGAGCTCCTGCCGCACGAATGGATCGTCGGTCGGCGGCCCGAGCTCCCGGTCGGCGCCGATCGGCGCGAAGGCGATCGTGAGGGGCTCGGCCGGAAGCTCGACCGCGTCGAACGCGATCACCATGTCGTCAGGCCCGGCGAGCAGCCGTGCGTCGGCCGCCGACAGGGCGATCGCCGGGAGCGCCCGCTTGCCGACGATCACGGGATGGACGAACTCGACCGCGACGTGGTGGGCGTCCGACCAACCCTGTGCGCTCGAGGCGACGGCGATCAACCGACCGCCGCGCTGGAAGCGCCCGGCCAGCTCGCGGCAGAGATGCGCGATCCGGCCCGCCTCCGCTCCGAAGAACAGCTCGTTCGCCTCCGAGCGGCACGCGAGCAGCTCGTCCACGAATGTCAGGCCCGCGGGCTTCACGCGCGCAGCGACTCCGGGGCGACGGTGCGCGCGAGCCACTCGCGCCAGGTGTCCACGCCTTCGCCGGTCCGGGCGCTGAGGCGCATCCGCGCTACTCCCGGGTGCACACCGTCCAGGTGGTAGTCGAACTTCTCCAGGTCGAAGTCCAGATGCGGTAGCAGGTCGATCTTGTTCACGACGACCAGCTCGCAGGCGCGGAACATCAGCGGGTACTTGACCGGCTTGTCCTCGCCCTCGGTCACGGACGAGATCATCACGCGGTGATGCTCTCCGACCTTGAACTCGGCGGGGCAGACGAGATTGCCCACGTTCTCGATCACGAGCAGGTCGAGCTCGTCGAGCGGGACCGACGGGATCGCCGAGCGCACCATGTTCGCGTCGAGATGGCACTCGCCGCCGAAACCCGGGTCGGTGTTGATCTGAGTGACCGGCACGTGCAGGGACGCCAGGCGGTCCGCATCGAGACTTCCCTGGACGTCGCCCTCGAGCACGCCGACACGAATTCCCTCGAGCTCGCGCAGGGTGCGCTCGAGGAGGGCCGTCTTTCCGGCGCCGGGAGCGCCCATCAGGTTCACGACCGTGACGCCGGCGGCGTCGAAGTCGTCGCGGTTCGCGCGCGCGATCGTGTCGTTCGCGTCGAGGACGCCCTCGACGACTCGCACCCGGGTCCTGTGCATCCTTCCGGCCTACACCCTCTCCGGCGATCCCGCAAGCTCGACCGCCTCGACGAGCAGCTCGTCGCCGCCGGCGATGTCGACCTTCGCGCTACCGCAAGCCGGACAGGTGAGTGGAAGGTCGACCAGTGCGGTCTCATCCCCGCAGGCGCGGCAGGCGATCCGCACGGGAACCTGCTCGATCGCGAGCTCCGCCCCTTCGAGATCGGTGCCCTTGACGACGAGCTCGAACCCGAAGGCGAGCGCGCTCGGCGAGACCTGCCGCAGGTGCCCGACCTTCACCTCGACCTTCTCGACGCGCCCACCGCGGCCGTGCGCTTCGGCAATCGCCGCGATCGACTTCGCCAGCGCGAGCTCGTGCATCAGCAGATACGCGGTAGTGGATCGCCGACGAGGAGGTCCATCACGCGCCGGCCGCCGAACGCGGTCTCGACGAGCACCAGCCCGGGCGGCTCCGCCTTCACCTCGCCGATCACCGCGGCCTGCTTGTGCCCGGCGACCGAGCGGAGCGCCTCGCATGCGCTCTCGGCAGCCTCGGGGGCGACGAAAGCGAGGAGCGTCCCCTCGTTCGCCACGTACATCGGGTCGAGCCCGAGGATCTCGCACGCTCCGGTGACCGCAGGCGACACGGGCACGTCACGCTCGCGGACGACGATCGCGACGCCGGACGCGCGCGCGAGCTCGTTGACGACGCTGGCGACGCCCCCTCTCGTTGCATCGCGGATGCAGCGGAGCGAATCGCCCGCCGCGTCGAGGAGCGCATCGACGGCGGGCCAGAGCGAGCGCATGTCCGACTCGACGGGCGCCTCGAGCTCGAACTCGCCGCGCGCGAGCATGATCGCGATCCCGTGCTCGCCGATCGGCCCCGAGACGAGCACGCGATCGCCCGGCCGCAGCGACCCAGGCGAGAGCCGCGCGCGGTCGTCGATCCGCCCTATCCCGGTCGTGGTCACGTACATCGAGTCGCAGTGGCCGCGCTCGACGACCTTCGTGTCGCCCGCGACGACTGCGACACCCGCCGCCGATGCCGTCCGCGCGATCGCCTCGACCTCCGCGCGGAGATCGTCGGCGGTAAGTCCTTCCTCGAGCACGAGGGAGAGCGTCAGCGCGAGCGGCCGCGCGCCCGCGACGGCGAGGTCGTTCACCGTGCCGTTGACGGCGAGCTCGCCGATCGAGCCGCCCGGGAACCTGATCGGCTTGACGACGAAGCTGTCGGTCGTGAGCGCGACATCGCCCACGACGGCGGCGTCGGCGAGCTCCTCGAGCCCGAACGCAGGCGCAAGCAGCCCTTCGATCAGCGCGAGCGTCGCCTTGCCGCCGGCGCCGTGGGCCATGGTGACCTGCTCGTCGCGGAACCGAAGCGGTTTCGCCTTGACCCGCTCGATGAGCCCGAGGACCTGCTGCTCGGTGCGGTTCTCGACCGCCATCAGACTGCGGCGGGCTCCCGCGAGAAACGGCCGTAGTTGTAGTAGGCGGCGCAGGCGCCTTCCGACGAGACCATGCACGTCCCGATCGGCCGTTCCGGCGTACACGCCGTCCCGAACACCTTGCACTCCCACGGCTTGATCACGCCCTTCAACACCTCACCGCACTGGCATGCCTTCGGATCGGCGACGCGCACGCCCGGGATGTCGAAGCGCAGCTCGGTGTCGAAGGAAGCGTAGCCCTCGGAGAGCTTCAGCCCGCTGTGCGAGATGAAGCCGAGGCCGCGCCACTCGAAGTGCGGCCGCAGCTCGAAGACCTCCTCGAGAACCTCGAGCGCCCGTGGGTTCCCCTCGTACGGAACGACGCGCGTGTACTGGTTCTCGACCTCGCAGCGGCCGTCCACCAGCTGCCGCAGAAGCATGTGGACGGACTGGAGCACGTCGAGCGGCTCGAAGCCGGACACGACCACGGGCTTCCCGTAGTCGGCGGGGATGAACTCGAACGGCCGCACGCCGACGACCGTGGCGACGTGCCCCGGACCGATGAAACCGTCGAGCCGCAGATCGGGCGACTCCAGGAGCGCACGCAGGGGCGGGACGATCGTCACGTGGTTGCAGAAGACGGAGAAGTTCTCGACGCCCTCGGCCTTTGCACGCTTCAGCGTCAACGCCGTCGACGGAGCCGTCGTCTCGAAGCCGACGGCGAAGAAGACGACCTCGCGACCAGGGTTGTCCCGCGCGATTCGGAGCGCATCGAGCGGCGAGTAGACCATGCGCACGTCGGCGCCCGCGGCCTTCGTCTCGAGCAACGTGCCGTCGCCGCCGGGGACGCGCATCATATCGCCGAAGCTGGTCAGGATCACGTTCTCGCGGCGCGCGATAGCGAGAGCGTCGTCGACGCGGCCCATCGGGATCACGCACACGGGACAGCCGGGCCCGTGCACGAGCTCGACGTTCGGCGGGAGGAGGTCGGCGACTCCGTACTTGTAGATCGTGTGTGTATGGCCGCCGCAGACCTCCATCACCTTGTACCGGCGACCCGGCTCGACCGTGGCCGCGATCTGGCCGGCGAGCACACGGCCGAGCTCGGCGTCACGAAACTCGTCGACGAACCTCACGTCTCTAGGCCCCTCGGCTCACGCGCGCCGGAGCCTCGCGATCGCCACGCCCGCGTGGACGAGCACGAGGTCGCCGTCCTCGACGACGCCGACGAGCTCGGTCATGACATCGGCGCGGCCGCCGTCCTCCGTCACGCAGACGGATACACCGGCCGCTCCGCGCTCGAGGACGCGCATCTCCACGCCCTCGTCGGCGCAGGTGATGCAGTGGTCGTCATTGCAAGCGCTCATTCGATCACGCTGCTTTTCAGGTCCTCGAGCTCCTGCTCGTATGCGTCCCCCATCTCCTGCAAGAGCCGGAGCGTCGCCTGGGCCTCGCCCTCGTCGACCTTCGACATGGCGAAGCCGACGTGAATCAGCACCCAGTCGCCGGGTCGGGCTCCCTCGCCGTCGTCGAGCAGGCTGACGTTTACGTTGCGCACGACGCCCGCGACGTCGACGCGGGCGAGCCGGTTCTGCTCGTCCACGACCTCGAGCACCTGCCCGGGAATCGCGAGGCACACGGGCCAAGTCTTCCCGATCTCGACCCGCGCGGTGAGAATCACCGGCTGTGAGAGAGCGGCGGCGATTTCGGGTGACGGGCGTCGTCCAGGGCGTCGGCTTCCGCCCGTTCGTCCACGGCCTGGCTCGATCGCTGGAGCTGGACGGGTTCGTACTCAACGACGGTGGCGGCGTCATCGTCGAGGCCGAGGGCGACCCCGCGCGGCTCGACCGGTTCGCCGCGGCGCTCTCGCAGGAGGCCCCATCGCTCGCGTGGGTGGCGTCCGTCGAGACGGAGGCCGTCCCGCCCCTCGGCAAGACCGGTTTCGCGATCGAGGCGAGCCGGAGTGAGGGGGGCGCAGCCGCGATCCCAGCCGATGTGGCGACGTGCGACG
>DATDDZ010000113.1:0-2027 GCA_036523555.1 Gaiellaceae bacterium | reverse complement strand
CCGGCGCTTCGAGTTCCGGAACCTGCTCGGCCGCGTCGACATCCTCGACGAGGCCGTCCCGGCTCAGCCGATGCGCATGGAGGGGACCGAGGTCGAGTGGCGCCTCGGCGAGCTCCCAGAGGTCCGTGGCCGCGCCTCGCTCGCGATTCGCGACGGGCGGTTCGCCCTGGCGCGAGAAGGGGAGGGCGTGCTCGTCGGCGACTGGGCGCCGGCCCTCGAGCGGAGGCTCGACACCGCCGAGCTGATCGCACACGACTTCAAGGCACTGCCGCGACTCACGATGGAGCCGGCTGAGGACACGATGCTGCTCGCGTACCTGATCGAGCCGGGGCGGGCGGGCTACGAGCTCGACGACCTTGCGCAGGAGTACGGCGTCGAGCCGATCCCGACGCCGGCGACCGACGAGGACACAGCTGCGCTGGTGCGGCACGCCGAGATTCCGCGCCGGCTCGCGCCGACGATGCTGGAGCGCGTCCGCGAGCGCGGGGCCGAGGAGCTCTACCGGTCGATCGAGCTCCCGCTGACCGCCGTGCTCGCCGCGATGGAGGACGCGGGCGTGAAGATCGACACGTACCGGATGGGGGAGATCACCGCGCGGCTCGCCGATCGCGTCGAGGAGCTCGAGGCCAGGGCGTACGAGCTCGCCGGCGAGGAGTTCGTGCTCGGGTCGACGCAGCAGGTCGCCCGCATCCTGTTCGAGAAGCTCGAGCTGACGCCCGGCCGCAAGGGCAAGACCGGCTACTCGACCGACACGCGGGTCCTCCGCTCCATCCGGAGCGAGCACCCGATCGTCGGCGTGATCGAGGAGTGGCGCGAGTATTCGAAGCTGCTCAACACCTACCTGGGCCCGCTGCCGTCGCTGATCTCGGAAGTGGACGGCCGCCTCCATACCCACTTCAACCAGACGGTGGCGTCGACAGGGCGCCTCTCGACCTCGAATCCGAACCTCCAGGCGATTCCCATCCGGACGGAGCTGGGCAAGGAGATCCGGTCGGCCTTCGTCCCTGAGGCCGGGCACCGGCTCCTCTCCGCGGACTACTCGCAGATCGAGCTGAGGATCCTCGCCCACGTCTCCGGCGAGCCGAAGCTCCGCGAGGCGTTCGAGCGCGGCGACGACATCCACACGGCGACCGCGGTCGAGGTGCTCGGCAAGGAGCCGGCACAGCTGACGTCGGGCGATCGCTCGATCGCGAAGATGATCAACTTCGGGATCGTCTACGGGATCTCCGCTTTCGGCCTCTCCGAGAATCTCGAGATCCCCAGGGAGCAGGCACAGCAGTACATCGACGCGTATCTCGCGCGCTTCCCGCTCGTCCAGGACTTCATCCAGCGGACCATCGAGCAGGCGAAGCGCGACGGCTACGCGACGAGCCTGCTCGGACGGCGGCGTCCCACTCCCGAGATCCGCGCGTCCAACCGTGCGACGCGCTCCCTCGGCGAGCGCCTCGCCGTCAACTTCGTCATGCAGGGGTCGAACGCCGACATCATCAAGAAGGCGATGATCGCCATCCACCGGCGGCTCCGCGAGGAGGGCCGGGGTGCGCGCCTCGTCCTCCAGGTGCACGACGAGCTCCTCCTCGAGGTCCCGGAGGCCGAGCTCGGGGTGATCAAGACGCTCGTCCGCGACGAGATGTGCGGCGCGTATCCCCTCGACCCTCCGCTGGCGGTCGAGGTCGGCGTCGGAGACGACTGGAGCGAGGCCAAGAGCTAGGGCCGGGCAGAGGGGGCCATTTCAGGCCCCTGGCTATACTGATCGGCCGCTCATGGCAACCGAGCAGACAGAGCAGAGAGTCGCAGGCGACGGCGTCTGGACCACCGGTCCGGACGGCGAGCTGATCCCGGATTACGACTCCACCTTCCCGACCATCAACGAGGGCGAAGTCGTCCACGGGAAGGTCGTCCGCGTGGACAAGGACGAGGTGCTCGTCGACATCGGTTACAAGTCGGAAGGAGTGATCCCGGTCGCCGAGCTCTCGATTCGGCGCTCGGTGAATCCCGCCGACGAGGTCTCGGTCGGCGACGAGATC
>DATDDZ010000112.1:0-3594 GCA_036523555.1 Gaiellaceae bacterium | reverse complement strand
GCGAGGTGTATCCGGACCTGCTCGGGCCTCAGGTCGAGGCACGGCGCGACCTGGTCGCGGTCGACGTGGAGCCACTGAGTCGCGACGTAGATGTCGACGCCGCCGTCGCCGTCGGGCACCGCCAGCCCCGACTCCGGCCCGAGAAAGGCCTGGTCCTGGATTCCGACCTCGTACACGCCCGACACGGAGACGTCGCCCTCCGCTCCGGGATCGCCGTGCCGGATGACCAGCGAGCGCACGACGTTCGGCCTCGGGTCGTCCCGATAGCCGTGGCCCGCCGTCGGCCGCTCGGGATGCAGGGGCTCCTGCTCGGTCGCGAGCTCCGGGTCGACGACGGGCGGCAGCGGCTCGTACTCGACCCGGATGCGCTCCGCCGCGCGCCGCGCCTGCTCGGGGTGCTCTGCGGCAACGAGCGCCACCGGCTCGCCGAAGTAGCGCACGCGGTTGAAGGCTAGAACCGGCTGGTCCGCAAACTCGAGCCCGTACAGCTTCGTCCCCGGGACGTCCTCATGGGTGAGGACGGCGTGCACCCCGGGCATCGAGAGCGCCCCGGCGATGTCGATCTCCAGGATGCGCGCGTGCGCGTGCGGGCTGCGGAGCGTGTGGCCCCAGAGCATCCCGGCCGTCGAGAGGTCGCTCGAGTACGCGAACTCCCCCGTGACCTTCGGCACGCCGTCCTCGCGCGGGACGATCTCGCCGACGCGCCCCAGTTCGAGCCTGGGAACGGCCGTCCCGCTCAGAGCGTGCCTCCCGCGCTGCGGACCGCGTCGAAGATCTTCGCGTAACCGGTGCAGCGGCAGAGATTGCCGGACAGCGCCTCCCGGATCTCGTCGTCGCCGGGATAGGCGTTCTTCGCGAGCAGGTCGGCCGCGGCGACGACGAGCCCCGGAGTGCAGAAGCCGCACTGGACCGCCCCGGCGGCGACGAAGGCCTCCTGTACGCGATGGAGCCTGCCGTCCTGCGCGAGGCCCTCGACTGTCACGACCTCGTGTCCGTCTGCCTGGGCGGCGAGCACGAGACAGGAGCACACGAGCTTCCCGTCGAGCAGCACCGAGCACGACCCGCATTCGCCCTGCTCGCAGGCGTTCTTCGAGCCCGGCAGGCCGAGTCGCTCGCGGAGCGCGAAGAGGAGGTTTTCCCCCTCCCAGACGTCCGCCTCGTGCGTTCCGCCGTTGACGCGAAAGGTGATCCTCATACGAGGCAGCGCTCCAGAGCGCGGCGCGTCAAGACCCGGAGCGCGTGCCGGCGGTAGGCCGCGGTTCCGCGCACGTCGTCGATCGGTACGGCCGCCTCGACGACGCGGTCGGGAAATGTCTCGGCCTCTCCGATGCCGGCGCTCACGAGCCCCGGAACCGGGCCCGCAGAGCCGAACGCCGCACGGATCTCGTCGTCGACCCGCATGGCGAGGGAGACGACCGCGATCACCATCGCGTTGCGCGGCCCCACTTTCATGAAGGTCTGCCGACTGTCGCCGGCTTCGACGGAGACCCCGAGGATGAGCTCGTCGTCCGCGAGCACATTCTTCTTCGGGCCTGTCACGAACTCGTGGAGCGGCAGCTCACGCTCCCCCCGCACGCTCGCCAGCTTCACAGTGGCGCCGCACACGAGCAGCGGCGGGAGGGCATCCCCGGCAGGCGAAGCGGTGCCGAGGTTGCCGCTGATCGTGCCGCGGTTCCGGATCTGCGGGCCTCCGACCGTGCGGGCAGCCTCCGCGAGGGCAGGGAGGAGCGCGGCGACCGGCGCCTCCATTGCCTCCGCGTAGGTGAGCCCGGCCCCGAGCCACACCGAGCCGTTCCGCCGGGACCAGCCGCGGAGCTCGGTGACCTCGTTCAGGTTGAGCAGCGCCACGGGCCGGGCGCGGTCGAAGTTGAGCTCGACCATGACGTCGGTCCCACCCTGGATCGGCACGGCCTCGGGCCGTTCCGCCTTGAGGCGCAGCGCGTCCTGCAGGCTACGCGGGGCCAGCACGTCCATCGCCGAAGCCTAGTTCGGCGCCGTGAGAGGATCTCCCGGATGCCAGTGGAGCTCAGCCGCCGCCTGGCGGTCGCGCGGGGCGACGAGCCCGCGGACGTCGTCGTGCGCGGCGGCCGCGTTCTGTCGGTCTTCACGCGCGAGTGGCTGGAAGTCGACATCGCCGTCGCGGACGGGTGGATCGCGGGGCTCGGCGACTATGAGGGCAACGACATCGTCGATGCGAGCGGCCGGTACGTCGTTCCCGGATTCATCGACGCACACATGCACCTCGAGTCGACGAAGCTCCTGCCCGACGAGTTCGCTCGCCTCGTCCTCCCGCTCGGGACGACCGCCGTCGTCCTCGATCCGCACGAGCTGGCGAACGTGCTCGGAACGGACGGCGTCCACTGGCTGCTCGACGCCTGCGACGGGCTGCCGCTCGATTTCTACTTCATGGCTTCGTCGTCGATCCCCGCGTCGGAGTTCGAGTCACCGCGCCGCCCTCTGCTCGCCGGAGACCTCGAGGGCCTGCTGCGGCGCCGGCGCGTGCTCGGGCTGGCCGAGATGATGAACTTTCCCGGCATCGTCCACGGCGACCCGCACGAGCTCGAGAAGCTGGACCTCGCAGCAGGCGTCCACGTCGACGGGCACGCGCCCGGTCTCCTCGGCAAGCAGCTGAACGCCTACGCCTCGGCCGGAATCCGCTCCGACCACGAAGCGCTGACCGCGGACGAGGGACGAGAGCGTCTCCGCAACGGGATGTGGCTTCTGATCAGGGAGGCATCGATGGCCCGCAACCTCAAGGCGCTGCTCCCGCTCGTCCATGAGCTCGGCACCAACCGGATCGCGTTCTGCACCGACGACCGCGACCCCGAAGACATCGCCGAGAACGGCCATATCAACGGCATGGTGAGGGAAGCGGTCGCTTCGGGCGTGTCACCCGAGGACGCGGTCGTGCTGGCGACCATCAACCCCGCGACTTGGCATCGCCTCTGGCACCTCGGCGCGATCGCTCCCGGCTACCAGGCCGACCTTCTGCTCCTGCCCGACCTGACCGGGTTTCGGCCCGACCTCACCCTCAAGGCGGGCCGGCCCGTGGAGGAGATCCCCAGAACGGACGTACCGGAATGGGTCAAGCACTCGGTCCGAAACCGCCCGGTCGGCGAGGCCGACCTGCGAATCCCCTGGACGGGCGGACGCGCCCGGGTGATCGGCCTCGTGCCGGACCAGGTCGTGACCGACTCGCTCGAGGCCGAGCCGGCCGTGGCCGGCGGCGCGGCCGTCGCGGATCCGGCCAAGGACCTTGCCAAGATCGCCGTGGTCGAGCGCCACCTCGGCACCGGCCGTATCGGGCTCGCCTTCGTCGGGCGGTCGGGGCTGCGGCGCGGCGCGCTCGCGTCGACCGTCGCCCACGATGCGCACAACATCGTCGTCGTGGGCATGAACGACGGCGACATGGTGCGGGCCGTGGAACGGCTCGGCGAGCTCGGCGGCGGCATCGTCGTCGTGGACGACGGAAAGATCAGCGCAGAGCTGCCTTTGTCGGTCGCCGGCCTCCTCGCGGACGCCCCGCTCGCCGAGGTGATCCGGCAGAGCCTCGCGTGCAACGACGCGGCGCGCGCGCTCGGCTGGTCGGGAGCG
>DATDDZ010000111.1:0-12129 GCA_036523555.1 Gaiellaceae bacterium | reverse complement strand
CCTACGCGCCGAGGCACGACGCTCTCGCGCTCCAGCGCGATTCGGACGCGCTGCTGCTCCTGATCCCGGAAGCGGGCGGCCGCGGCAAGGGCGTCCTCTCGGGGAAGGTGTTCGAGTATCTCGCGGCCGAGCGCCCGATTCTCGCCGCGGTGCCGCCGGACGGCGAGGCGGCGCGGCTGATCCGGCAGACCGGAGCCGGCGTCGTCGCCGGTCCGGACGACGTCGCCGCCCTCGGAGCGGCGCTCGCCGACCTGCACGGCCGCTGGACAGCCGGCACGCTCGAAGGAGTCTCGCTGTCGGCCGCCGACCGCGAGCGCCTTGGGCGGGGTGCTCGGGTCGAGGAGCTCGCCGACGTCCTGCGAGGCCTGGTCTCGTGAAGATCACCGGCACGCTCTTCCTCGCGACGCTCTTTTGCGTCACGTGGGAGAAGGTGCACTGGAACGTCGCGGGCGCGGTTGGCATCTCGGACGTCCTGACGATCCTCTTCCTGATCGCGTTCGCAATCGAGTGGGGCCGCCCGAGGTTCCCGCGTACGACCGTGATCGTGCTCGGGATCTTCGCGGCCCTGCTGCTCATCTACCTGATCGGGTTCTTCAACATCGAGACCAAGGACTCGCTCGACCAGTGGCTGAAGGGAATGGTCAAGTTCGTCCTCCACTTCCTGTTCCTCGCCGCCGGCATCGCATACCTCGCACGTCGGTCGACGGAGTTCTACTGGAGGTCCGTGGCCGCCCTCACGGCCGGTCTCGTCGTGAACGGGGCCTACGGCGCGCTGCAGCTCCTCGCGGCGCGCGCGGGCGTGAATCTCGACCAGCGGATTCTCTCGCCGCTGACGGGCGGCGCGAGCTCGATCAACGTCTACGGTGCGGTCGGGGGCGCGACGATCTACCGGCCGAACGCGCTCACGGGCGACCCGAACCATCTGGCGGTGATGCTCTGCGTCCCGCTGCTCGCACTGCTGCCGGTCTACCTCAGGCTCGAGCGCGGGCATCGCCTGCGCGTCCCGCTCGCGGTCGTGCTGGCGTTCCTCTTCCTCGTCATGCTCTCGACGCTGTCGCGCAGCGGGCTGCTCGGGCTCGGCGTCGGCCTCCTCATCCTCGCCGTCCCCTATCGGCGCCGCCTCGCGTCCCGGGCCTTGCTCGTGCCGGTCTCGGGAATCGCGCTCGTGCTGCTAGGGATCGTGTGGTCGCGGCGGCACTACTTCGAGGTGCTCGTGCGCTCACGCGTGCAGACGGGCGGGCGCTCGGAGAACGCGCACTTCGCCGTCTACGACTTCATCCCGCAGATCATTCATTCGCACCCGCTTTTCGGCCTCGGCCTGAACACGTTCTCCGTGTACTACGAGTTCGTGACCGGTAAGTCCAACTGGGGCCCGCACTCGTTCTACGTCGCGTTGATCGTCGAGACCGGGCTCGTCGGGATGGTCGCGTTCTTCCTCTTCCTGCGCTATCTGTTCGCGCGCCTGCGCGCCGGGCGCGAGCTGGGGCGGCAGCTCGAGGCGCGCGGGGAGGCTCTGGCCCGGAGGGTCCGGCCGCTCGCGTGGGGCATGACGGCCGCGCTGGCGGGGACGATGGCGGCGAACCTCTTCTACCTGACGATGCAGTTCTATTACTTCTACGCGTTCGCGGTGCTCGTCCTCGCGCTGCCGATCGTGTTCGCGCGCCGACTCTCGGCATGAACCAGATCGCGCGAGCAGGTGTCGTTCTCTGCATCGCGCTCGCCGTGGTGCTTGGCGCCGTGTACCTGGTGCGCGCACTCTCGGACTTCGGCGACGCGGCATCCAATAACAGCTCTCTGTCGTTCTCGGACCGCGAAGTGGCCGGCGGGAACGGCATCGTGGCAGACCAGCAAGCGGTATACGAGGCTCAGGGAATCATTCCGCGTAACGCGAGGTACCGGGTCGTCACGGGTTCGCTGCCAAAGAATGCAACGTCGTTGACTCTGCCCTTCATCGAATCCTGGTACCGCTACTTTCTGATGCCGAGGCGGACAGCTGCCGACGCACGTTGGATCATCTGCTATGGGTGCGACGTCTCCAAGCTAGGAGGCGCGTACGTGATCGCATGGCAGGACGATCAAGGAATCTCGATTGGACGGCTGCAGTGAGCGTGCACGCTATTGCAGGCCTCGCGGCGCTCAACTTGTTGCTTCTCGCGGTCGGCGCAGGGATTCTTTTCGGACTCCGAGGCTGGGCGTCGTGGGGCGAGCTTCTCTGTTTCTCAGGAGTTGCCTACATGCTCGGTGTGGCTGCCACAGGCGTCGTCTGGGTCTTGGATGTCGCCGTCGGAATTCCGTTCGGCTTGCCGGCGATCCTCGGAACAGCCGCAGCGTTGATTTCATGCGCGTCACTCATCGGTTACGGCAAGGGGCATCGCTTGCCCCCGTGTCGCCTGGAACGGCCCAGGGTTCCGCGGCTCTCACTCGTCGGCGGAGTCTTCGCGGCGGCGACGATCGTGTACCTCGAAGGAGCCTTCCGCGCCGCTCGGCTCGCCGGGCTCTACGAGTTCGACGCCTGGGCCTTCTGGGTGCCAAAGGCAAAGGCGATCTACTACTTCGGAGGGTTCGACGAGCAGTTCTTCCGTGAGCTGATCAACCAGTCCTACCCTCCCCTTGTCCCACTGCTGGAGGCTGCAGCTTTCCATTTCATGGGCTCTCCGGACGTCGTTACTCTGCATGTGCAGTTCTGGTTCCTCTTCGTTGGTTTCATAGCCGCGGTTGTCGGTCTCCTTTCTCGTCGCGTCCAACCGATCTTCGTATGGCCGCCGTTGGTCCTGATGCTCGTGACGCCACAAGTGGTCGGTCATCTCTATCAGCCGACAGCCGACTTTCTCCTCGACGAGCTCTTCGTGATCGCGGCGCTCTTCATAGCGCTGTGGCTCATCGAGCGAAACGATTGGCAACTCGTAGCAGCAGGTCTCGTTCTTGCTGCAGCAATGCTGACCAAGAGGGAGGGCTATGCGTTCGCCGCCTCCGTTGTCGTGGCTGCCCTAGTTGTCACAACCCGCGAGCGCCGGGCTGTATGGCCAAGACTGATTGCTGTAGGCGTTGTGGCTGCGGCCGCGACTCTGCCGTGGCGCGTCCTACTCGCCTTGCGGCACCTCGGGGGTGGCGGCCCCGAAGCCGGAGGAACCGGACTGTTCGCGAATCTAGGTCGGGCGTGGCCCTCGCTCCGGCTCGCGCTGACAACCCTGTTCGACTACGACATTTGGCTCTTGGTCGCCCCGCTCCTCGTTGTTGCAATCCTTGCAGCTTTCGCCGCAGGCGGCCGTACGCTGCCCCTGTACGCAAGCCTCATCGGTATCTTCGCCGTCGCGGCATTTACATACTCGACCTGGGCATTCCCAAGTCTCGGCATCTCGACGAACCCTGCTCTGAATCCGATTATTCGCCTGACCGGGCAACTCGTACTTCTGACGTCCGCTCTTGCGCCGCTCCTCCTGGCGAGAGCGTGGCAGAAGGGCTCTCTCGAGAGCGAGGAGACATGATCCGTCTGCTTGCGCCGTCGGCACTCGTGGTCGTGGTCGCCATCGGCTATCCGGTCGCCGTCCTCGGCAATAGGAGCCCGCATTTTCCGAAACGAGCAGACTGCGTCCATCGCGCAACGAAGGATGGTGACATCGAGGCTGTCTTCGGCCGCTTCGACAGGCGGGCGGACGCCGCGGCAATGCTTCGGCGAGCGCTCAAGGCAGGGTTCAAAGGCTCGCAGATCGAGGGAGACGCCTGTGGCCGTTTGAAGGTTGCTGTTCACGGGATCCGCACGCTCGCGGTTGGCCGCGAGCTCGTTGCTGAGATACAGAGCGTCGGGCTTCACGCGACCCTCGAGTACGCAGCGCCCTAGTGCGAGTCGCCGTTCTGACGACGTCCTACCCGCGCTTCCCCGGCGACGCCGCGGGGCGCTTCGTCGCGGATGCCGTCGAGCACGTGCGTGCGCGGGGAGTCGACGTCGAGGTCGTCGGGCCCGAGCAGTTCCGGCACTTCGGGATCGCGTACGGCCACGGCGTCGTCGGCAACCTGCGCAGTCGCCCCTGGCTCTCGCTGCTCCTGCCGGCGCTCGTCGCGAGCTTCGTACGTGCAGCGAGGCGCGCGGACGCCGACCTCCTGCACGCGCACTGGATCCCTGCCGGCTGGGTCGCGGCGAGGACCGGCAAGCCGTACGTCCTTCAGGTCTGGGGCACCGATGTCGAGCTCGCGCAGCGCGCGCCACGGCTCGCGAGCCGTGTGCTGCGCGGCGCGCGTCTCGTGATCGCGGCCTCGAGTGCGCTCGCGGACTCGGCACGGCTCCTCGGCGCCCGGGACGTACGCGTGATCCCGAGCGGCGTCGACCTCCCGCAGGAGGTCCGCGAGGAGGCGGAACCGCTCGAGGTGCTCTACGCCGGCCGCCTTTCCGCCGAGAAGGGCCTCGTCGAGCTCGTCGAGGCCGCGAAGGGGATGAACCTCGTCGTCGCCGGTGACGGGCCGCTGCGGTCGCAGGTCCCGGGGGCCCGCGGCTTCGTCCGCCACGACGAGCTCCAGGGCCTCTACGCGCGGTCGGCGGTCGTTGCCTGTCCCTCACGGCGAGAGGGGTTCGGCGTCGCGTGTCTCGAGGCGATGGCGCACGGGAGGCCGGTGGTCGCCACCGGCGTCGGCGGGCTGCGCGACCTGGTCGTCGACGGCGAGACCGGGATCCTCGTACCGGCGAGGGACCCCGTCGCCCTTCGGGCGGCGCTCGAGCGGCTGCTCGCCGACCCCGAGCTGCGCCGGCGGTTGGGCTCAGCCGGTCGTGAGCGGGCACGGGAGCGCTTCTCCTGGGACGCGGTGACGGAGTCGACCCTCGGCGCCTACGCCGACGCGGCAGGGAGAATGAGCGCGTGAAGCGTGCGCTCATCACCGGCGTCGGAGGCCAGGACGGCTCGTTGTTGGCCGAGCTGCTGCTCGAGGCGGGTTACGCGGTTGTCGGGCTCGTCCGGCCCGGGGCGCCGCAGTACGAGAACCTCGCCGGGATCGAGGACCGGATCGAGCTCTACGAGGCTGATCTCCTCAACCAGACCTCGCTTGCGCAAGCGCTGCGAGCGTCACGTCCCGTCGACGTGTACAACCTCGCGGCTCCGTCGTTCGTACCGGCGTCGTGGGACCACCCGGTGCAGACCGCCGAGTTCGCCGCCGTGGGTGCCACGTCGCTTCTGGAGGCAATCCGTCTCGTCGACCCGACGATCCGGTTCTACCAGGCGTCGTCCTCGGAGATATTCGGCGACCCGATCTCGACTCCGCAGACGGAGGAGACGCCGCTCGCGCCGGTGACTCCGTACGGCGTCGCAAAGGCGTACGCTCACTTCAGCGCGCGTTCGTATCGCCACCGCTACGGGCTCTTCGCCTGTTCCGGAATCCTCTACAACCACGAGTCGCCCCGCCGGCCGCTCGAGTTTCTCCCGCGGAAGGTCGCCCACGGAGCAGCGGCAATCTCTCTCGGCCTGCAGAAGGAGCTCGTGCTCGGCGATCTCGACGCACGCCGGGACTGGGGCTACGCGGGCGACTACGTCCGCGCGATGTGGCTGATGCTCCAGCAGGACGAGCCGGACGACTACGTGGTGGCGACCGGCGAAAGTCATTCCGTACGGGATCTTGCGAAGTCCGCCTTCGCCCATGTCGGCCTCGACTGGCAGGAGCACGTCCGCGTCGACTCCGCGCTGCAGCGGGGAGCGGCGGAGCTCCACCGGCTCGTCGGCGACCCGTCTCGCGCCCGTGAACGACTCGGCTGGGACCCTGAGGTGGGCTTCGAACGTCTGGTGCAAATGCTGGTCGAAGCGGATCTCGCGCGCCTGCAGGAACCGGTCCTTGGAGGCACGACTACCATCAAGCGCCGATGAGAGAAGACCGACGCATCGAGATCGACGGAGTGGAGGTCCACGACGACGGCGAGTGCTACGTGATCGCCGAGATCGGACACAACCACCAGGGCGACCTCGCCAAGGCCAAGCAGCTCATCGAGGCCGCGAAGGAGTGCGGGGCCAACGCGATCAAGCTGCAGAAGCGCTCGAACCGAACCCTCTTCACCCGGGAGTTCTTCAACCAGCCGTACGAGAACGAGTTCAGTTTCGGCCGGACGTACGGCGAGCATCGGGAAGCACTCGAGTTCGGGCACGACGAGTACGTGGAGCTTCAAAGGCACGCGAAGTCGATCGGGATCACCTTCTTCGCCACCGCCTTCGACTTCGAGAGCGCGGATTTCCTCGCCGAGCTCGAAGTGCCGGCGTTCAAGATCGCGTCCGCTGATCTCGTGAACACCCCATTGCTCCGCCGCGTCGCCGCGTTCGGCAAGCCGGTCCTGCTTTCGACGGGCGGTGCGACGATGGGCGACGTCAAGCGCGCGGTCGACGCCGTGCTCCCGATCAACCCGAGGCTCGTCCTCATGCAGTGCACTGCGGCGTATCCGTGCGAGACCGAGGACTTGAACCTCAACGTCATCAGCACGCTTCGCGAGCGGTTTCCGGGCGCCGTCGTAGGCCTTTCCGATCACCAGAACGGAATCTCGATGTCGCTCGTCGCCTACATGCTCGGGGCGCGCGTGATCGAGAAGCACTTCACGCTGAACCATGCGTGGAAGGGCACCGATCACGCGTTCTCGCTCATGCCCGAGGGGCTTCGCAAGCTCGTGCGTGATCTTCGCCGCGTTCGGCCGGCACTCGGCGACGGTGTCAAGCGGCCCCTGGAGATCGAGCGAAAACCCCTGGAAAAGATGGGGAAGAACCTCGTTGCGGCTCGAGATCTACCGGCCGGGCACATCCTCGCCGCGGACGACATCGAGATGAAGTCGCCCGCGTCGGGCGGCCTGCCGCCGTATGAACTCGAGAGGGTTGTGGGGATGCGCCTGCTACGAGGCCTGCGGCGCGAGGAGGCCTTTGCACGGTCGGACGTCGAGGTGGCTGATGAGCACGCTCCAATTGCTCGCGCGTCCGAACGAGTGTGAGCGACACAGCGGCGCGGGCTGAGAGACAGCGCGTTGCCGTTGCGGAGACGCCGGAGACAGCGTCTCGCACGCGATCACTCGCAGCTGATCTCACGGCACGGGGCAACGAGGTCTCCGTTGTTGCGCCCAGCGCGCTCGACGTCGAGGTGACCCCGCCGTACTTGAGCGAGAGCTACGCGTTGTACTGCGCCCTTCGTAACGGTGGCTTCGCGGCGATCGTGTTCCCGGACGCCGGGGGCCTCGCCTATTGCGCAGCGCGTGCACGCCAGGCTGGGACAGATTTTGGCTCCACGGCGATCGTCGTCGAGTGTCGGGCGCCCACGCTGCGCGCGTTCAGGGAGACCGGAGCTCCTTTCCTGTCGAAGCGCTTGCTGGGAACGATCGCCTCCGAGCGGCTCGCGCTCGAGTTGGCAGACGCAGTTGTCTGCGAGGACCCCCGCGTTCTCGACTGGTTCGAGCACGAGGGGTGGGCACTGCCGGAGCAACGGCTGCAGTCGGTGAGCGATATTCGGCCGCTCCCCGCCCGCGCGGAGGTGGAGGGGTCGCAACCTCTCGTCTCGGTCGTCGTTCCGTACCACGAGCGAACTGCCTACCTTCCTCATTGCCTCGAAGGGCTGGCGCGACAGACCTATCCAGCGCTCGAGGTCCTGATCGCCGACGACGGCAGCGTGAGCGGGTCCGCACTCCGACAGCTACGGGACCTGGAGGCTCGTAGCTGGCCCTGGCCGTTCCGGGTTCTTCATCTTCCTCACGGAGGGCTCGGCGCGGCGCGTAACGGCGGGTGGCGGGCGGCGAGCGCCGACCTCGTGCTCTTCATCGACGAAGACGATGTGGCGTTCGACGGGCTCGTCGAAGGGCTGTGGCGCGCTCGACGGTCGGCCGCGGCGGACATTGCTGTTGCGGGCGCTCGATTCTTCCGGGGGCAAGGGCCGCCGTCCGCCGGTCCTGGTGACGTGATTCGGATCTCCCTCTGTGACCCGGGCGAGCTCGGGCTCATCAGCAATCAATACGGCGGCCCCGTCAACCTGTGGCCGCGTACGACCCTCGAGCAGCTGGGCGGCTTCGCCTTGGTCCCCAACGAAGACTGGGATCTCCTCGCCCGCGCGGCAATGGCCGGCGCGAGGGTCACGACGTCCCCGGAGCCCCTCTACTGGTATCGCCAGACACCGGGCAGCATGTACAGCGCCGACCCGGCGGCATTTCGGGACGCCGGAGTCCCGGCCATTTCGGCGCGCTTCGCGGAACAGCTTCCGGCCGGAATGAAACTCGTCCCTCAGCTCGCTGCCGGCGCGTACAGCGAGCTCGAGCGGCGGAGACGCGACGACCGTTCACGCCTCGGCGCCCTGGACGATCGCGCTCGACTGCTGCGCCGCCGCGTCCAGGCGGCCTGGAGGCAGGAGGGGGCAGCCGGTGTGCTGCGCGGTGCCTTCCGGCTCGCCCGACGCCACTCCTGACGCCGTTACGATCGCCCGGTGAAGCCGGAGCTCGACCCGCTGCTCGGCGTTCGGCTCGCCGTCTTCGACTTCGACGGCGTGTTCACCGACAACCGCGTGTGGGTGAACGAGCGCGGCGACGAGATGCTCGCCTTCTCGCGGAGCGACGGGCTCGGCCTGCGGCGTCTGGGTGAGGTGGGCGTGGGGGCCCTCATCGTCTCGATGGAGCGAAATCCGGTCGTGGCGGCGCGTGCCGCCAAGCTCGGGGTCGAGTGCGTCACGGGCGTCGACGACAAGCTCGGCATCCTCCGAGAGCATGTCGCGCGGGACGGCATCGCCCTGGAGGACGTCGCCTATGTCGGCAACGACGTCAACGACGCGGAGTGCCTCGACGCGGTCGGCCTGCCCGTGGTGCCGGCCGACGCGTGGCCCGAGGTGAAGAGCCTCGCCCGGTGGGTTCTCGAGCGTCGGGGCGGCCACGGCTGCGTACGTGAGTTCTGCGACGCCGTATGGGAAGCTCGGCGCTCGTGAGCGAAATGTTTTCATTGCGGGACCGGGTGGCGATCGTGACCGGCGGAGCCGGCCAGATCGGCCGTGAGGTCGTGCGTGGGCTCGAGGAGCAGGGCGCCCGTGTCGCCGTGTTCGATCTCGAAGCGGAGCGGTACCGCGTGGACGTCACCGACCGCGGCGCGATCGAGCGGGCAGCCGCGGAGGTCGCGCGCGAGTTGGGTGAGCCGCACGTGCTCGTCAACGCGGCCGCTCTCGACTCGCCTCCCGACGCGCCGCCCGAGGAGGTGGGGCCGGTCGAGTCCTATCCAGAGGAATCGTTCGACAAGGTCATGGACGTGAACGTGAAGGGCACGTTCCTCTCGTGCCAGGTGATCGGGCGGCGGATGGCGAGCGCGGGCCGAGGCTCGATCGTGAATGTCTCGTCCATCTACGGGATGCTGTCGCCCGTCCAGGATCTCTACGACTTCCGCCGTCAGGGCGGCGAGGAGTTCTTCAAGCCCATCGCCTACTCCGTCTCGAAGTCGGCGCTCTACAACCTCACCCGCTACCTCGCGACGTACTGGGCGAAGAGCGGCGTGCGCGTCAACACGCTCACGCTCGCGGGCGTGTGGAACAACCAGCCGCCGGAGTTCGTCGACGCCTACACGCAACGGATGCCGCTCGGCCGGATGGCGGAGGCGAGCGAGGTGGTCGGCCCGGTCGTCTTCCTCGCGTCAGACGCGTCGAGCTACGTCACCGGAGCGAACATCGTCGTCGACGGCGGCTGGTCTGCCTGGTGAGGGTCGCGGTCGATCCTGATCCAGTCGTGGGGGATCCGATGGTCGTCATCCCAGCGTGAATCGAGTACCCACGGTCTGGGTGCCACCACGATCTTCGTGGCGTTCCGGCTCAGCCACGCAGCCCACCAGCTGAAACTGCTGTTCGCCAGCACGTGATGGTCGCACGACGCCATGAGCTGCATGATCGAAGCCCAACGCGCACTCTCTGCTCTTGTCGCGGCGATCAGCGTCGCGTTCCCCAGCGGCCGAAGATGCCTTCCGCACCAAGCAGGGTCGTCCGTCACAATGAGGAGTTGGACGTCGCCCACCCGGGACCTGATCAACTCGGTGGATCGACGGTAGTAGTCCGGTTCCAGGGTGCCCATTCGGCTGTGCACCCCTGAGTCCGAGACGTAGTCCCCGCGCCGCACGTGCATTGAGACTCGGGGTAGCGGTGAATCCGGCACCCTCTCACCGCTGGCGGCGCGGAACGTGAAGTCCTCCCTCAGCAGCACCTCGGCGTCCGCGAAGTACGTCGTGTTCTGCCAGTAGCCGCGGAGGTAGGTGTTGTCCGGAGCTTGCCGGAGAGCCGGGCATGGCTGGCCGAATTGCGGCTCTACGAGCTCCGAAAGGCGCTTCCGCCTGGATGGGAATCTCGAGTGTCCGACCCGAGCGACCCGTCCGAGCGGAGTGAGTGTGGCATCGAGCGCGAAACACCCAAGCTCATACCTGCGTGCCTCCGTGACGACCCCTCCACCCCGCCCTTCGATCCAGCTCGAGTCGAGAATGAGCTCAGCATCGTGCCGCATTGCGAGGGCTCGGCCCGCGGCGTACTGGAACATCTGGTTCCCCATCCCGCCGCTGAGTTGGACGGCGATCACGGTCGCAGATCGTACGCGCCGCGGCGGTATGCTCGCCGCCGTCTGGTGGCTGCTCCATCCGAGATCCGGAACCTCGTTGGCGGGCGCACAGCGGCGTCCGTGTCCGGCCTGAGGTTTCAGAAGATCCGTCCGACAGACGCTTCACCTCTTTGCGCAGTTGCACGTTCAGGTACGGAAGATGCCGACGGGGCGGTTGTGTCAGCACGCGACGCGCAGAAGGCCTGGGCGGGACGGACGCCGGTCGAGCGTGGTGAGCTCGTCCGCGAGCTCGCGTTCCGGCTGCGCGACCGGCGCGAGGAGGCGGCGGAGCTCGTCGCCGCGGAAACCGGGAAGTCGATGCAGCTGGCACTCGGGGAGGCGGACGCCGCCGTCGAGATGGGCTTCTTCGTCGCCGGCGAGGGCCGGCGCCTCTACGGTCGCACCACCACCTCCGCGATGCCGCATCGCACGGTGATGACGACCCGGCGCCCGGTCGGCGTCACCGCGCTGATCGTCTCGTTCAACACGCCGCTGCCGAACTACGCCTGGAAGGTCTTTCCGGCGGTCTTCTGCGGCAACGCCGCGGTGCTGAAGCCGTCGGAGCACACTCCCACGTCGGCCGCGTTCTTCGGCGAGCTCTGCCAGGAGGTGCTGCCGCCGGGCGTCCTCAACGTCGTGCACGGCCTCGGCGACGAGGTCGGGCCGCCGCTCGTCGACCACCCGGACGTCGATCTCGTCAGCTTCACGGGCTCGGCGTCGACGGGCCGCTGGATCGCCGAACGCGCAGGCCGCCGCCTGGCGAAGACGTGCCTCGAGCTCGGCGGCAAGAACGCGCTCGTCGTCTGCGACGACGCCGACCTCGACCGCGCTGTCGAGTGGTCGCTTTCCTCGGTTTTCTCCAACGCGGGCCAGCGCTGCGCGGCGGCGAGTAGGCTGATCGTCTTCGACGCCGTCTACGACGAGTTTCGCGAGCGTCTCGTCGAGGGCGCGCAGCGCTACGAAGCGGGACCGGTGATCAGCGAGGAGAGCCTCGACCGCATCCTCTCGGCGCTTGCCGGCGCACACGTCGTCGCGGGCGGAGAGAGGCTCGACCGTCCGGGCTGGTGGCTCGCGCCGACGGTAGTCGAGGACGTCGCGCCGGACGCTGAGCTGTCGCGCACGGAGCTCTTCGGACCGGTCGCGATCCTTTACCGCGTCGACGACTTCGAGGAGGCGATCGCCCTCGTCAACGACTCGCCCTACGGCCTCACGTCGGCGGTGCACACGGCGAGCGTGCACCGGGCGATGCGGTTCGCCGAAGAGGTAGAAGCGGGCGTCGTGGTCGTCAACGGCGGGACGCACGGCAGTGAGCCGCACATGGGCTTCGGCGGCGTCAAGCAGTCGGGCACGGGCTGGCGCGAGGCGGGCATCGAGGCGCTCGATGTCTACACGGAGTGGAAGTACGTGAACATCATCACCGACCCGGCGAAGACGTGAGGCCGGCCGTCGCCGTTCTCGGGCCCGGCGGTGTCGGCGGCCTGCTGGCCGTGCGGCTGACAGAAGCAGGCGTGGACGTCGCCTGCGTGGCGCGGCCGGACACGGCCGCAGCGATCAGGTCCCGGGGTCTGACCCTCAGACATGGCTCG
>DATDDZ010000110.1:0-7719 GCA_036523555.1 Gaiellaceae bacterium | reverse complement strand
CGTAGTCCGTCAGCGCTTTGAACTGCGCGTCGGTCCAGTCCTTCCCGACGGGAGGCATGTAGGAGGAGACCGGCTTGAGCCGGTTCTGCCCGTTGACGAGGATCGCGCGCAGGCTCGCCGGCTGGACGAGCAGCGAGCTGTTGAAGATCGGAGGCCCGTAGCCTCCCTGGCCGGTGAACCCGTGGCACTTGGCGCAGATGCCCTGCCACTCGCTCTGGCCGAGGCTTTGCTGCGCTGTGCTCGACACCCACGTCTGGTAGTCCTGCTTCGACTCGATCTTCACCTCGGCCTGCATCTTGGCGTGGAAAACGCCGCAGAACTCGCCGCACCTGCCGACGTAGGTGCCGATCTTGTCGGCCTTGAACCAGGTGTGCTGCGGCGAGCCGGGGATGGCGTCGAACTTGCCGCCGAGCTCCGGGATCCACCAGCTGTGGTCGACGTCGGCCGACCGGATGTTGACCCTGACGGTCCGGTTCACGGGCGCGTGCATCTCGTCGATCCCGACCGCGCCGTTGGGATACGTGAACTGCCAATAGAACTGGTGCGCGTCGACCTGGATCTGGAGCGCCCCGCCCTCGGCCTTCGCTGCCGGCACGTCCTCGATCCCGGGCAGCTTGTAGAAGATGAAGCTCGCGATCGCGGCGAGGATGAGCACCGGGATCAGCGTCCAGATCAGCTCGAGTCGCGTGGCACCGTGGATCTGGGGCCCCTCCGCCGTCCGCGGCCGGTTGCGGCGGCGGTACTTGAAGACGAACCACAGCAGGCTCGTCTCGACGACGACGAAGATGACGAGCGCGAAGATCGAGATCCACGTGTACGCGTCGCCGATGCGCCGCGCGTTGGGAGAATGCGGCGTCTCGGGCGCGAAGCCGCCGTTGCCTGCGTAGGCGACCGCCGTCAGCGCCAGCGCGACGCCGAGGACGAGGAGGAGGACGATTGTCTTGCGCCTCACCGGCGGTGGCATCCTACGATGGATGGAGTCTCAGTCGCGGGTCAAACTGCCGCCTGCCGTCGGAGATCGTTACGAGGTGTACGTGAACGGCGTCCGCCAGCTGCCGGGCCGCGACTTCGACCGGATCGGCGAGGAGCTCGTCTTCCGCCGGGCGCTCGCCCAGGAGGGCCGCCTCGGACCGATCCGCTGGCTCTCCATGCTCCTGGGGATCGCCGGGACCTACCGGAAGCACGAGAACGTGGACGTGGTCTACGAGGTCGCCGGCCGCCGCACGGTCGCCTCGCTCACTCCTTCGTGACCGGCTCCAGCCTGTAGCCGACCCCGTAGCGGGTCTGGATGAAGGTGTGCAGAGAGGCCCGGCGGTCGATCTTGTCTCGCAGGCGCCGGACGAACACGTCGACCGTGCGGTCCCGGTGTGACTCCCGGCGACCCCAGATCTTCTGGAGCAGCTCGTCGCGGGTCACGACGCGACCGCGCTCGAGCGCGAGCTGGTAGAGCAACCGGAACTCGGTCGGCGTCAGCTCTGCGCTCTTGCCGTCGACGAAGGCCTGCACCTCGCGCGGGTCGATCCGCAGCTCTTCGATGTCGATCGGCTCGCCGCGCGGCATCTCGTCGCGGCGCGTCGCGCGCCGCGAGGCGGCCCGTACGCGGGCGACGAGCTCCTTCATCGAGAACGGCTTGACCAGATAGTCGTCGGCTCCGATCTCGAGCGCGTGCACGCGATCGTGCTCGGTGCCCCGTGCCGAGACGACGACGATCGGAGTGCCGATCCCTTCGGAGCGGGCCTCCTCGATCACGCTCCAGCCGTCTCGCTCCGGGAGCATCAGGTCGAGCACGACGACGTCGGGCCGCTCGAAGCGGAGGCGTGCGAGGCCCTGGCCGCCCTTCCCGACCACGACCGGGTCGAACCCCGCGGTCGCGAGATGCCGCGCCATCGCCTCGGCGATGACGGCGTCGTCTTCGACGATCAGGACTTTGGCCATACTCGGCTCGAATGATGGAGGACGCGAGGGCCTACGAGGAGCTTCGGGTCGGATTCACGGCCGCGGTCTCGCACGAGCTGCGGACGCCGCTGGCGCGGCTGATGGCGCTCCTCGACTCGGCCGGGCTGCCCGGAGCCGACCAGGGCGCCCTGCTTGCCCAGGCGCGACAGGAGGTCGAGGAGATGACCGAGCTCGTCAACGACGTCCTCTTCCTCTCCGAGCTCGAGAGCGGCCGCGAGGTGGTCTCGCTCGGCGACACACGGGTGCTGTCCGTGCTCGAAGAGGTTCGCGACCGGCTCGCCGACAGCGCGGAGCGAGCGGACGTCACGATTCGCGTCGACGCCGATCCGGTCGACGTCGGCCTGCCCTTGCGCCGGCGGATGCTGCACACGATCGCCGAGAATCTCGCCCAGAACGCGATCCGCTACGCGGGCCCCGGCTCGACCCTGACCCTCGCCGCGCGACCCGCTCTTCTGGAGGTCTCCGACGACGGTCGCGGAGTGGAGGAAGAGGAGCTTCCCCGTCTCTTCGAGCGGTTCTACCGCAGCGACAGGGCGCGGGCCTCGCGCGGGACCGGTCTCGGCCTGGCGATCGTCAAGCACGTGGTCGCCTCCGCGGGGGGCGAGATCGAAGCCTCGGGTGGCCCGGGGCGGGGACTCCGCATCGTGTGCAGATTCCCCACCCCGTAGCGCCGGGAGTCAACCTAGGTGTGGATCAGGTTGAGGGTCTTGAGCGAGGCCTTGAGGACGACCTTGGGCAGCGGGGAGAAGAGCAGCTTGGGCCCGTCTGCCTGGCCGTTCGTCAGCGCCCAGCGGACGAACTTCTTCAGGTCGTCCGCCTTCGGGGTCTGCTTCGGGATGATCACATAGGTGAACGTGCAGATCGGGTACGCCAGCCGCTGCGACTTCGCCGGGTTGACGATCGAGATGCCGCTGTTGTCCGGTGCGACCCGGTTGATGGTCTTGGCGGCCGACGCGATCCCCGTCAGGCCTGGCAGGGCGTACACGCCCGCACGGTTCTGGATCGACGCGAACTTGAAGTGGTTGACGAGGCTGAACGCGACGTCGACGTAGGTGATTCCGCCGTTCGTCTGGCTGAGGGCGCCGGAGACTCCGGAGGAGCCGCGCGCGCCGACGCCGGTCGGCCAGTTCACCGCTGTGCCCTTGCCGACGCTGCTCTTCCACTGAGGGCTGACGCGATTGAAGTAGTCGGTCAGGTTGTACGTCGTCCCCGACCCGTCGCTGCGGTGGATGACGGTGATCGCCGTATGTGGGATCGCCTTGCCCTTGTTCAGCTTCTTGATCGCGGGGTCGTCCCAGCTCGTGATCTTCCCGAGGAAGATGTCGGCCAGGACCTTGCCGTTGAAGCGGATGCGGTTTGGGCCGCCGTCGAGCCGGTACGGGATCGACGTCGCCGAGAGGGCCCACGGAATCTGGGTGCAGCCCTTGCACGCGGCCGCCTGGTCGGGAGTCAGCGGCGCGTCACTCGCGCCGAAGTCGACGGTGCGGTTCGTGATCTGCGCGATGCCGCCGCCTGATCCGATCGGCCCGTACGTCACCTTGATCCCCAGCGCCGAATCGACCTTCGGGATCCAGGCCTGCACGAGCTTCGACACGAACGAGCTTCCTGCCCCGGTCAGATCGCCGGCTGCGGGCCGCGCCTGAGCGGAGCCGTTGGCGCTCGCCAGCACGAGCGCCACCACCGTGGCGAGCAGGCCGGCAAGCGCGATCATCTTCCTGTTCAAGTCGTTTCCTCCCCTTCGGGTCAGATCGGGTTCCATTGAGGCGAGGATGCCCTCGCGCGAGTTGCCGGTGGGGGGCCGCAAGGTGAAGATGTGGTGACAGCCTGGTGACTCGCACCCGGGCGGTCTGGCGGCAGCTTTAGGGTTGCGGTCCGCGTGAGCGCCGTCCCGACGACCCCTTCGCTCGCCTCTCGACGCCGCCTCGGCGACCGCCTCGGCGACCTCTCGTTGCGCGGTCTCACGCTCGCATCCGCCCTGGCCGTCCTCGTACTGCTCGGCGCGATCGTCTGGAAGGTCGTCGACCTCGCCCGGCCGTCGATCTCGAAGTACGGCCTGAGCTTCCTCACCGGTGAGACGTGGGATCCGGTGAAGAAGGTCTTCGGCGCGCTGCCGTTCATCTACGGGACTGCGCTGAGCTCGCTGGTCGCGCTCGTGATCGCGACGCCGCTCGCGATCGCGATCGGCCTCTGGCTCAGTGAGCTCGCCCCGCGTGGCGTGCGCGGCCTCATCGGCTCCCTGGTCGAGATGCTCGCGGCAATCCCGAGCGTCGTGCTCGGCCTCTGGGGGATCCTCGTGCTCGGCCCGTTTCTCGCGCAGCATCTCGAGCCCTGGCTGCACGACAAGCTCGGGTTCATCCCCATCTTCGGAGCGCCCGAGGCGACGGGCACGGGGCTCTTCACGGCCGGGCTGATCCTGACGATCATGATCGTCCCGATCATCGCAAGCATCTGCCGCGAGCTCTTCCTCCAGGTGCCGGGCGAGCTCGAGGAGGGAGCCATGGCGCTCGGCGCGACCCGGTGGGAGATGGTGCGCGGCGTGATCCTGCCGGCGACGAGGACGGGAATCGCGGCCGCGATCATCCTCGGCCTCGGCCGAGCGCTCGGCGAGGCGATCGCGGTCACGCAGGTGATCGGCGGCGGAACCAGGATCTCCTCCAACGTCTTCGGCCCGAGCGACACACTCGCCAGCAAGATCGCCGCCAGCTACCAGGGCGCGGCGACGGCCCTCGAGTCGTCGTCCCTGCTCTACCTCGCCGCGATCCTCCTTGTCATCGGGCTCCTCACCAACCTCGCCGCCCAGGTGATCGTCCGGCGGTTCGACCCGCTGCGAGGCGGCCGCTGATGTCCGCGGCCGCTCCCCACTTCAGCCTGCAGCCGAGCGGGCGCCTCCGCAGGCGGCGCATCGTGAACCGGATCATGGAGGGCGTCGGGACGGGCGCCGCCCTCATCGCGGTCGGCGTTCTCGGGCTCGTGATCGTCTCCGTCGCGGTACGCGCCGCGCCCGCTCTGAGCTGGGACTTCCTCACGAAGCCGCCGAACCTCTTCGGGGGCCCCGGCGGCGGCATCTCGAGCGCCATCGTGGGGTCGGGCCTGATAGTGCTCGTTGCGACCGCCATGGCGCTGCCGCTCGGCGTTCTGGTCGCGATCTACCTGACGGAGTTCGCGCCGCGCGCCGTGGCGGCCCCGATCCAGCTCGTGCTCGACGTGTTGAATGGGCTCCCGACCATCGTCACGGGGATCTTCGTCTATGGCCTGCTCGTGATCGGTCACGCGCAGAGTGCGTTCGCCGGTGCCTTCGCGCTCGGGATCGTCATGCTCCCCCTGGTCGCGCGTGCGGCCCAGGAGACCCTTCTGCTCGTCCCGTCCGCGCTGCGCGAGGGAAGCCTGGCGCTCGGCGTCAGCCGGTGGCGCGCCGTTCTCGGTGTCATCCTCCCGACGACCTTCGGGGGCATCTTGACCGGCGCGGTGCTGGCCGTCGCCCGCGCCGCCGGCGAGACGGCCCCGCTGCTGTTCACGACCTCCATCTTCAACCCGTCCGTCTCGACCGACGTCACGCATGCGCTGCCGAACATCCCAGTCCTGATCTTCACCTACTCGGAGCAGCCCGATAAGGCGCTGCACGAGCAGGCGTGGGGGGCCGCGCTCGTCCTGATGGCGTTCGTGCTGATCGCGAGCCTCACGGCCAAAGCCCTCCTCGCCCGATCACGGAGCAAGCTGGGACGATGATGCGCGGCGACGTTACGATTCCGATCGACGTGGGCCCCATTGAAATCGCCCAGGAGCGCAAGGCGCCCACGCCCGCGCAGCGCGAGGTCGTGTTCGACATTCAGAACCTGGGCGTCAACTACGGCGCGACGACCGCGATCAGCGGCGTCGACCTCGAGATCTACCGCAACTACATCACAGCGATGATCGGGCCCTCCGGCTGCGGCAAGAGCACGTTCATCCGCTGCCTGAACCGGATGAACGACCTCGTGCCCGGCGCGAAGATCAGCGGCCAGGTCCTCTATCACGGACAGGACATCTACGGCGACGGCGTCGATCCGGTGGAGGTGCGGAGGCGGATCGGCATGGTCTTCCAGCGTGCGAACCCTTTCCCGAAGTCGATCTACGACAACGTCGCGTGGGGCCCGCGCGTGCTGGGGATGAAGCGGGGGCTCGACGAGCGCGTCGAGAAGGCGTTGACGGGCGCTGCGCTCTGGGACGAGGTCAAGGACCGGTTGAAGAAGAGCGCTCTCTCGCTCTCGGGCGGCCAGCAGCAGCGCCTCTGCATCGCGCGTGCGATCGCCATCGAGCCGGAGGTTCTCCTCCTAGACGAGCCCGCGTCCGCGCTCGACCCGATCGCGACCTCCGCCATCGAGGAGCTGATGCACGACCTCAAGCGCGACTATACGTTGGTGATCGTCACACACAACATGCAGCAGGCGGCCCGCGTCGCCGATCTCACCGCGTTCTTCTCTCTCGAGGTCACAGAGGGCAGACGCACGGGCATCCTCGTCGAGTACGACTCGACCGACAAGCTCTTCACGAACCCTTCGGACAAGCGGACGGAGGACTACGTCACGGGGAGGTTCGGATGAGGACGAGCTTCCAGGAGGAGCTGAACCTGCTCGAGGCCACCCTGCAGGAGGAGGGCGCACTTGTTTCGCGTGCCCTGCGCGGGGCGCTGAACGCGCTCGACCACCGCGACGCGGAGCTCGCCGACGAGGTGATCGCGTTCGACGACGACGTCGATGCGCGCTATCTGCGGATCGAGGAGGGAATCCAGTCGCTTCTCGCCCGACAGACGCCGGTGGCGAGCGACCTCCGCCTCGTCCTGGCGATCCTGCACGTGAACCTCCACCTCGAGCGGATGGCCGACTACTGCGTCACGGTCGCGAAGCTGTCGAAGCTCGTGCCCGAGGTCGATCCGGGCCCACGCTTCGTCGAGGGGTTCGAGGAGATGGGCCTGCGGTGCGAGGAGATGATCCGTGTCGCGCTCGACTCCTTCGGTGACCGCGACCTCGCCGGCGCCGAGTCGCTCGTCGATCTCGACGAGCTCGTCGACCGCGCGAACCGCCGGGTCGTGGAGCGTGTGCTCGAGCTCGGCAGTGATCCGGCGATGCGCGAGTACGGGTTGCGAATGGTGGTCGTGTCGCGCGCGCTCGAGCGGATCGGCGACCACGCCGTCGACATCGGCGAGCAGACGGCCTATCTCCTGACGGCCGAGTTCCGCGAGTTCACCGACGCGTCGCACCCGAGCGCCCGCGGATAGCGCGCGCACTTGCGCCGAGTGCGTCGATCCGTCAGGATCCGCGCCCCATCCTCGAAGGAGGCTCGAATCGTGACGGCAGTGACGGAGCAGACGCTCGAGAAGCGGATCCGGGACGCCGAGACCGACGTCGCGCGGGAGTTCGACTCGCTCGACCGCGGGTTCGTGCGGGCTGAGTTCGACCGCGTGACGCGTGACCTTCTTCGCGAGGCCAGAGTAACCGACTTCGTCCCGGTGCTCGCCCGCCGCCACGTGCGCGAGATCCTGCGGTCGCTGCCGTCCCCGGCCCCCGGGCCCCTGATCCACTGAGAAGAGTCGAGCGGCGGCGGAGCACGGCCGCCGCCGCTCCAAGTCGGGCTCGGCGGTGGAGGCGAGCCCTTTCCCCGCCGGGAACTCTCCCATCCTGCGGTGGCACCGTGGGTTACGTCGCCGTTGCGGTCCGGTGTTGCTCTGGTGACTGCAGAGATCCCAGGAACGTCACCCGACGGTCACGAGTTCGACGCCCACGCCCG
>DATDDZ010000109.1:0-6880 GCA_036523555.1 Gaiellaceae bacterium | reverse complement strand
AGGCGCTCGCCGCCGGTGCCGTAGAGGAAGAGGTCCTGCTGCTCGTCGCTCAGGCTCTCCCACGGCTCGTCGAGCGCGATCTCGTAGCGGTCCGCGATCGCCTGGATCACGGACTCGTAGAAGCCGGAGTTCCCGACCGACCACGGAACGAGCGCGCCCTCGGAGATCGAGAGCGTCGGATCGGGGACGAGCAGGTCCGGGTCGATCTCCTGCTGCGCTCCCAGCCCGGTGCACCGCGGGCAGGCGCCGTGCGGGGAGTTGAACGAGAAGATCCTCGGCTGCAGCTCCGGCAGCGAGACACCGTGGTCCGGGCAGGCGAACTTCTCGCTGAAGAGCAGCGACCGGCCCTCGTCGACGAGGTCGATCGCGACCAGACCGTCGGCGAGCTGGGCGGCGGTCTCGACCGACTGCGCGAGCCTGGTGCGGAGGTCTGGCTTCATGGTGAGACGGTCGACGACCACCTCGATCGTGTGCTTGAACTTCTTGTCGAGCGTGATCTCATCCTCGAGAAGCCGCTGCTCGCCGTCGACCTTGACGCGCGTGAAGCCCTCGTTCCTGAGCTCCTCGAAGACGTCCTTGTACTCCCCCTTGCGGTCGCGCACGACGGGTGCGTTGACCGTGAACTTCGTCCTGTCGGGGAGCTGGAGGATCTGGTCGACGATCGACTCCTGGCTCTGGCCCGAGATCGGCTTGCCGCAGATCGGGCAGTGCGGCCGCCCGACGCGGGCGTAGAGGAGCCGGAGATAGTCGTAGATCTCGGTCACCGTTCCGACGGTCGAGCGCGGGTTGCGGGAGGTCGTCTTCTGGTCGATCGAGATCGCGGGCGAGAGGCCGTCGATCGAGTCGACGTCCGGCTTCTCCATCATCTGGAGGAACTGGCGCGCGTAGGCGGAAAGGCTCTCGACGTAGCGGCGCTGGCCTTCCGCGTAGATCGTGTCGAAGGCGAGCGAGGACTTCCCGGAGCCCGACAGGCCGGTGATGCAGATCAGCTTGTTCCGCGGGAGGCGGACGGTGATGTCCTTGAGATTGTGCTCCCGGGCGCCGTGTACGACGAGCTCTTCCTGGGCCATAACCCGTCCAGTCTAGCCCCGGGGATCGGATCGAACAAGTGTTCGCTCAGATGCCTGAAAGCTCAGGCGCTGAGCCGCTCGACGAGCCCGTAGACCCGTCGCGGCTCGGGGACGTACTCGACCTCGAGATCACCCGCCACGATCGTCCCGTACCCGAGCATGCGCCCCAGGAGGCCCTGCTCGATCTCGACCGCCCCGATCCGGGAGAGGCGGACGGCGGCGGCCCGCTTCCGCAACGTTCCGTGGACGACGAACAGCTTCTCGGTCGTCAGGACGAGCCGGGTCCGCTCCCACTCCCAGACCGCGCGAAGGGCGATCACCGCGCCCGCAGCCTGGAGCAGAACGCCGCCGATCGTCGCCGGCCAGCCGATCGCCATCAGGCCCAGCCCGACGGCCGCGAGGCCGAGCGCACGGGCGAACGGCCCGAGGAGGACGACGGGATGCCGCCGCTCCTCGAGGCAGATCTTCTCCCAGCCGGCCGTCACCATCGCGTTTGCGTCTTTCGCCGAGTGGCGAATAATCCCTGGTCATGGTGGAGATGGCGAAGCGCGTGGCGCTCGCAACGGTGATCGTGATCGCGATCGTCGCCGCGGCGCTCGCGCTGTGGAAGCTGAAGATCGTCATCGCGCTCATCTTCCTGGGCTTCATCCTCGCCGCGGCGATGCGTCCGGCGATCGAGTGGCTCCGGCAGCGCCGGGTGCCTCGCGCCGTCGGCCTCCTCCTCCACTTCCTCGTCCTCCTCGGCCTCGTCGCGCTCGTGCTCTGGATTGTCGTCCCACGTGCGGTCAACCAGGTGCAGAGCGCCCTCGGCGGCTCGACCAAGGCCGAGATCCACCGCGCCGCGGTCAATTCGAAGGGGATCAAGCACGACGTCCTCACGGCGATCGACAAGCGCCTGCGCCAGCTGCCGAAGGCAGGCTCGTTGTTCCATCCGGCCCTCCAGATCACGATCAAGGCGTTCGAGGCCCTCATCGGCATCTTCTTCGTGCTCGCCACGGCCGCGTACTGGATCTTCGAGCGGGACCGCGCCGTCGACTTCTTCGCGTCGCTGTTACCCAGGCCGAAGCGCAAGAAGATGCGCGACACCTGGGACCTCGTCGACCTCAAGCTCGGCGCGTTCGTTCGAGGGCAGGCGCTCTTGATCGTGCTCGTCGGGACGCTGCTGTCCCTCGGCTTCTGGGCAGTCGGCTTGCCCTACTTCATCCTGGTCGGGGCGTTCGCGGGGATCGTCGAGATCGTCCCGGTGATCGGCCCTCTCGCTGCCGGAGCGCTGGCCGTGGGCGTCGGCTTCACCGATTCCTGGCACGTGGCCCTCGCCGCGGGAGTCTGCGTGCTGGTCGTCCGCCTGTTGGAGGACTACCTGATCGTCCCGCGCGTGCTCGGCGAGGCCGTGGGGCTCTCGCCGCTCCTCGTTCTGATCGCCGTGACCTCCGTCGGGATCCTCTTCGGCGGCTTCGCGGTGATTCTCGCCGTCCCCCTCGCGGCCGTCCTCGTCACGGTCGTCGACGTGCTTTTCCGGGACGTCGATCCGGCCGAGGAGGACGTGCCCACGGTGCTGTTCCCCGCGAAGGAAGCTGAGACGTAAGCGGGCCTCGTACTAGGCCGCTTTGCGCCAGCGGCCGAAGACGAGGCCGCCGAGAGTGAAGCCGAGGCCGAAGGTTCCGACCGAGAAGCCGCCGATGGCGAGCGCCTTGCGCCACGTGGAAAGTCGCTGCCACCGTCCCAGGGCCTCACGTTCCTCGACCGTGAGGGGCTCTCCCCGGCGCTGCTTTCGGATCGCGCCGCCGGCACGGAGCCCGAGGTACAGGTCGTCGAAAATCTCGGCAGATTCTTCTGTCACGAGACTCAGTCTATAGCCTGCTTCGGCCGTGCTTACACGCGTTTTGCACCTGTCCGACCTGCATTACGGCGCCGGAAACGACGAGTCGATCGAGCACGGGACGCAGCAGCTCGTCGAGCGTTTCGAGCCGGCCCTGATCGTCGCGAGCGGCGACCTCAGCCACCGCGGCCGCTCGGACCAGATCGCGCGAGCGGCCGGTTTCCTCCGCTCACTCGGGCCTCCTGTCCTCGCGGTTCCCGGCAATCACGACATTCCCTATTCGTTCCCCGCCCGCTTCACGACGCCGTTCCGCGAATTCGACGCACAGTGGGAGACGACGGAGCCGACGTATTCGTCGGACGACCTCCACGTGATCGGACTCAACTCGGTGCGGCCTTGGCGCCATCAGTCGGGCGGCATCGGGAGCTCACGGCTCGCGCAGGCCGCCGAGCGCCTCGCCGCGGGACGCCCCGGCGCCCTTCGCATCGTCGTCCTGCATCACCACCTGATCGGGGCGCCCTGGCGGTCGCGCAAGAAACCCGTGGCGAGGCGAAGCCACGTCTTGTCGTCGCTCGTCGATGCCGGCGCGGATCTCATCCTGGCGGGGCACATCCACCAGGCCGCGGTCAGCGAGCGGAGAGAGTTCGAGATCGTCCACGACGCCGAGCGAGCGGTCGTCGTCTCGGTCGCTCCGGGGCTCGGGCAGCCCCGCCCCCGGCGGCAGGGTGAAGCGCGCGGGCTGCACGTCTACGAGATCGGCGCCTCTTCGCTGAAAGTGGAGACGTACATCTGGAGCGACGAGGACTGGACGCTCACGGCCGAGCGAAGCTTCGCCCGGGAGCAGATGCCGAAGGAGGAGGCCGCACCGGCGACGCCGGCGCGACCTCCATCCGAACAGCTCTAGCTCAGGCTCGTGCGGCCGCGCCGCGCCCGCTCATGAAGCGTCCGACGAGCCAGACGAGAATGACCGCGACGATGATTCCGACGATGAACTCGACCGCGCCGTTGCTGAAGATCAGCCCGGCGATGACGAGTGACGCGATGCCGATCAGAATCGTCAGGAGCCAACCCATCGGGTCACGACCCGGATGGAGAAGGCGTCCCAATGCTCCGACGACCGCGCCGACGATGATCAACCATACCCAGTGCATGCGTGCTTCCTTCCCTCGAGAGACCGGACTTCAAACCTCTTGCCGGGCCAGCAGCTCTTCCTTCTTGGTCTGGTACTCCTCCTCCGTGAGAATCCCTTCATCGCGCAGGTCTCCGAGCTTGCGAAGCTGATCGGCGACCGGGTCGGCCGCGGGCCGTTGTGACTGCTGATAGTGGCGGGTCAGGTCGTCGAACTGCCGGCGCCGCTCGCGAAACCGGTCCATGCCGAAGCCGCGCTCCGGAAACGTGTGGGCGTCGGGCCCGGTGATCGGGCGTTTCTGGATGAACCGCCTGTAGGCCACGACGAGCAGGATCGCGGCGAAGAAACCGGCGAACGAGACCGCCGTCGTCGAGCCCCAGCCCCAGATCGCCGCGGCGAGGGCTCCACCTCCCCACGAGCCCGCCAGGCCGATCGCGACGGTCAGCCACACCGGCATCGGGTCCGGCCCCGGAACGGCCAGGCGCGCGAGCCCCCCGGTGATGAAGCCGAGGACCATGATCGCGATGACTGAGCCGAGCATTCCGCTCGTAAGTCTAGGCCGGTGCCCGCGCAGCGGCGACCAGCTCGCGCCGCAGATCCTTGATCTCGTCGCGCAGCTTCGCGGCGTACTCGAAGCGGAGCTCCTCGGCTGCGGCGAACATCTCCTCCTCGAGCTCGATGATGAGCCTCTCGAGCTCGGTCGGCGCCATTCCCTCGACGTCCTTCCGCCCGCGCCGCCGCTTCGTCGACGGAACCGTCGGCGAGTCGAGGGAGAGGAACTCGGCGATGTCGGACACGCCCTTGACGATGGTCTCCGGCGTGATGCCGTGCTCTTCGTTGTAGGCGAGCTGGATCGCTCGGCGCCGGTCGGTCTCGTCAATCGACTCCTTGATCGCCTGCGTGACCTTGTCGGCGTAGAGCAGCACCTTTCCGTTCACGTTTCTGGCGGCGCGCCCGATCGTCTGGATGAGAGACGTGCGGCCGCGCAGGAAGCCCTCCTTGTCGGCATCGAGCACCGCGACGAGTGACACCTCCGGCAGGTCGAGCCCTTCGCGCAGGAGGTTGACGCCGACGAGCACGTCGTAGTCGCCGAGCCGCAGCTCGCGAATGATCTGGATCCGCTCGAGCGTGTCGATCTCGGAATGAAGGTAGCGGGCCTTGACGCCCGACTCGAGCAGGTAGTCGGTCAGGTCCTCGGCCATCTTCTTCGTCAACGTCGTCACGAGCACGCGCTCGCCGACCTCTTCGCGCCGCCGGATCTCGTTGAGCAAATCGTCGATCTGGTTCCTCGTCGCGCGCAGCTCGACCTCGGGGTCGACGATGCCCGTCGGCCGGATCAGCTGCTCCGCGACCCGTTGTGCATGACGTTCCTCGAAGGGCCCCGGCGTCGCCGAGACGAACACGAGCTGCGGCACCTTCTCGAGGAACTCGTCGAAGCGGAGCGGACGATTGTCGAGCGCCGACGGAAGCCGGAACCCGTAGTCGACCAGCGTCTGCTTGCGCGAGCGGTCGCCCTCGTGCATGCCCCCGATCTGGGGCACGGTCTGGTGGGACTCGTCGACGAAGACGACGAAGTCGCTCGGGAAGTAGTCGAGCAGCGTGAACGGGTGCGTCCCCGGCGCGCGTCCCTCGAGAATGCGGGAGTAGTTCTCGATCCCGTTGCAGAAGCCGAGCTCCTGCATCATCTCGAGGTCGTACTCGGTGCGCTGCCGGAGGCGGTGGGCCTCGAGCATCTTCCCCTCACCTTCGAGCTCCCTGACGCGCTCGTCGAGCTCGTGCCTGATCTCCCCTACGGCGCGCTCGACCGTCGGCTTCGACGTGACGTACTCCGTCGCCGGCCAGATCGCGATGTTGTCCAGTCGGGCAAAGATCTCTCCGGTCAGCGGGTCGAAGTGGCTGATCTGCTCGACGTCGTCGCCGAAGAAGGAGATCCGGTAGGCCGTCTCCTGGTTCGCCGGCTGCACCTCGACGACATCGCCCTTGACGCGGAAGCGGCCGCGGCCGAGGACGGTGTCGTTGCGGACATACTGGCTGTCGATCAGCTTCCGCAGCAGGAGATCGCGGTCGTGCTCGGCGCCGACCTCGACGTAGATCATCCGCTCGCGCCACTCCTCGGGCGAGCCGAGCCCGTAGATGCACGACACCGACGCGACCACGACGACGTCGCGGCGCGTGAAGAGCGCCGAGGTTGCGGCGAGCCGGAGCCGCGCGATGTCGTCGTTGCGGGACGAGTCCTTCTCGATGTAGAGGTCGGCCTGCGGGACGTACGCCTCGGGCTGGTAGTAGTCGTAGTAGGAGACGAAGTACTCGACGGCGTTGTGCGGGAAGAACTCCCGGAACTCGTTGCAGAGCTGCGCCGCGAGCGTCTTGTTGTGGGCGATGACGAGCGCGGGGCGTCCAACCTTCTCGATCGTCCACGCCATGGTCGCCGTCTTGCCGGTGCCGGTCGCGCCGACGAGCGTCTGGAACTGCTCGCCGGCGAGGATGCCGTCGGCAAGCTTCTCGATCGCCTGCGGCTGGTCGCCGGTCGGGCTGTAGGCGGATGTTGTCCGTAGCTCGGCCATTACGGACAGGGTATCTCCGCCCTGCCGCTCTACCTCGGCGGCCGAACCTTGGCCCAGAGCGCTCGCGCGAGTAGCGGGACGATGTACCTGCGCGCGGGCCCGTTCAGGATCAGGAAGTCGTCGAAGGTATGTGCGCCGGGGCTTCCCTCGACCGAGCGTGCCGCGTCGCGGAGATCGATCAACTGCCGGACGGTCATCTGCAACGGGCGTTCGTCGGGCTGATAGCGGCAACCGACGGGGTAGTCGCGTCCCGGCCGGCGTGTCATCTCGATGTGGCAACCCATCACGTGTGTGATCT
>DATDDZ010000108.1:0-10059 GCA_036523555.1 Gaiellaceae bacterium | reverse complement strand
GGGCTTCACCGGCGTCGACGACCCCTATGAGGATCCCGCCGATCCGGAAATCCGCATCGACACCGAAGAGCACGAGCCCGAAGAGAGCGCGCGCCTGATCCTCGAGCACCTCGAAGAGCGCGGCCTGATTCCTGCCGGGGTGGTCGCATGAGCGTCGCCACCGAGACCAAGCTGATCTCGCCGCACGGCGGCACACTCGTCGACCGGAGTGGCGACCGTCCCGAAGATCTCGGGATGCTCGAGACGATCGCGCTCACTTCGCGGGAGCTCTCCGACCTCGACATGATCGCGTCGGGTGCACTGTCCCCGCTCGAAGGTTTCATGGGGCGCGAGGACTACGAGTCGGTGCTCGAGACCATGCGTCTCGAGAACGGCCTCCCCTGGGCGCTCCCGGTCGGCCTCTCGGTCGACGCCGCCCCGAAGGGCGATCGGGTCGCGCTCGTCGACGGCGACGGCACTGCGTACGCGGTTCTCGAGGTCGAGGACGCGTACGGCTACGACAAGGAGCTGGAGGCGCAGCAGTCGTTCGGGACCACCGATGAGGCGCACCCCGGCGTCGCGAGGCTCTACGAGCAAAAGCCTCTCTACCTTGCGGGCCGCGTGACCGTCTTCGAGCGGGCCCCCTCGCCGTTTCCCGAGCTGGCGAAGGATCCGGCCGAGACCCGCGCCGTGTTTGCCCAACGAGGCTGGAAGCGCGTCGTCGGCTTCCAGACCCGCAACCCGATCCACCGTGCGCACGAGTACCTGACCAAGGTCGCCCTCGAGACGGTCGACGGCCTGCTCGTTCATCCGCTGGTCGGCGACACGAAGGCAGACGACGTGCCCGCGGCCACCCGCGTCGACTGCTACCGAATCCTGCTCGACGGCTACTACCCGGCCGACCGCGTCGTCCTGTCCGCGTTTCCGGCAGCGATGCGGTACGCAGGGCCGCGCGAGGCGATCTGGCACGCGCTCTGCCGCAAGAACTACGGCTGCTCGCACTTCATCGTCGGTCGCGACCACGCGGGCGTGGGCGACTACTACGGCACGTACGACGCGCAGCTGATCTTCGACGAGTTCGAGCCGCACGGGCTCGACATCGAGCCGATGTTCTTCGAGCACTCGTTCTGGTGCCGCGCGTGCGGCTCGATGGCCTCCGCCAAGACGTGCCCGCACGGCTCGGACCAGCACGTGTTCCTTTCGGGGACGAAGGTGCGGGAGCTACTCGCCGCGGGCGAGCTTCCCCCTCAGGAGTTCTCGAGGCCCGAGGTGGCCGAGGTTCTGATCGAGGCGTACCGCGGCTAGTGCCCCTCCCAGCAATACACGCCGGCTTCTGGCGCGTGATCACCGGCGCGAGAGTCCACCCTCCTCTTTGCCAAGGCAGTCCAGCCTTGGCTGCTGACGAGTGCGGCCTCTCGCTTGGTGCTTGCGCCCCAGAAGCTCGACAGCATTACTGGCAGGGGCACCGATGACCTGGCAGTTCACGCTGACGGGCCTGCTGATCGGCGTCCTCGTCGGCCTCACCGGGATGGGCGGGGGCGCGCTCCTGACGCCGATCCTCGTGATCCTGTTCGGCTTCAAGCCGACGTACGCGGTCGGCACGGACATCCTCCACGGCGCGATCTTCAAGACGTTCGGCGCGATCCGGCACCGGCGGCTCGGGACGGTTCACGCGCGGCTGACCGCGTGGATGTTCCTCGGCTCGGGGCCGATGTCGCTTCTGGGCGTGGTGGCCGCCGGACGGCTGGAGCACGCCTATGGGAGCGGCGTCCAGTCGGCAGAGGCGTACGCGATCGGCGGGGCGCTCGTGCTCGGTGCGATCGGCCTCGTGGCGAAGACGTTCGTCAAGCGCGGAGTCCAGCCCAGTGACGCCCCGTTCATCCTCGCGCGCAAGGACCGGATCAGGGCGATCGCGATCGGCGCAGTCTTCGGCTTCATCGTCGGCCTGACGTCTGTCGGCAGCGGGACGTTCTTCGGGCTCGTGATGGTAATGGTCTATCCCCTCACGGTCGCGAAGATCGTCGGCACGGACATCTTCCACGCGTCCGCGCTGCTCTGGGTGGCCGGGATCGGGCATCTCGTTCAGGGCCACGTCGACATACACGCGATGCTGTGGCTCCTCTCCGGCTCGATCCCGGGGATCTGGATCGCAAGCCGGTTCACGGTTCGCCTCCCCGACGACGCCCTCAGGCTCGGGCTCGCGGGCGTGCTCGCTCTCAGCGGAGTGAAGCTCGTGAACGTGCCCCAGGCGAACTGGGTGATCGCGGCCGGGTTCGTCCTCGGCCTTGCTCTGTTCGTTCCCTGGATCTTCCGGACGTACTTCTCGCGGCCGCGGCCGGTGCCCGCCCGCAGCTTCGATTAGCGAGTGCGACAATCGCCGGCGTGCGCCGTCATGCCGCCACGATCGTCGTCCTGGCGCTGCTCATCGGAACCGCGGTCGCCTTCGCCGAGACCGAGCGGCTGAAGCTCCAGGCGACTCCGATCGAGGAGTCGTTCGTACAGCCCGCGTTCTCGCCGGCCTGCGGGTGCGCGACCTCGAAGGCGGCGATCAGAGTCAGGCTCCACCGCGCGGACACCGCGACGGTGAGGATCCTGAACGCGGACGGCAAGACGGTCGCGGTCCCGGTCGAGGGGCGGCGCCTCCCGAGCGGGCGCTCCAAGCTCGAGTGGGACGGTCGTGACAGCAGCGGCGCAGCCGCGCCCGACGGCGTCTACCACGTCGAGGTACGGCTTGCGCGGGCCGGCCGGACCTTCCAACTCCCCAGTCAGATCGCGCTCGACACCGTGCCGCCCCTGGCCCGGCTCGTCTCGTACACGGCGCGGCTCCGGCCGGGGCAGCGCGTCCGAGTCTTCTATCGGGTGAGCGAGCCCGCGCACGCCGTCCTCTACGTGAACGGGAAGCGGGTCGCGGTGACGCATTCACAGCTGCGAGCGGCGCGGCTGCAATGGCAGCCCAGGGGACCGGGGCGCTACCGGCTGCAGCTTGCGGGGCTCGACCTCGCCGGGAACCTCGGGCAGCGCACGCCCGTGTTCGTCGTGCGCGTCACGTCCTAGGCACGAAGGCGTACACCTTCGCGTAGCCGACGAGGTAGAGACGCTGTTTGTCCGCCACGACCGGGGAGTACTTCCCGTCGGGGAACGTCCAGAGCTGCTTGCCCGTCGCCGCGTCCAGCCCGTATGTCCGCCCCTTGAGCGTCGCGAAGTAGACGACGCCGTCGATCACGGTCGCAGAGCCGGAGATCGGGCCGCCGGCGTGGAACGTCCACCTGACGTCGCCCGTCGCCGCATCGAGGGCGTAGAACCGGCCGCTGTAGGAGCCGACGAGGACACGCTGCCGCCAGATCGCGGGCGAGCCGTAGACGTAGCCCCCGGTCCCGCGCGCCCATCTGAGCTGCCCGCTCTGGGCACCGAACGAGTAGACCTTGCCGTCGGTCGCGCCGATGTACACCCGGCCGTAGGCGACGGCGGGGGTGGAGTAGAACGTGCCCTGTGAGCCGAGCCGGAGCTGCGCCGCGGCTCGCCAGATCCGTGCGCCCGTCCGAGCGTTCAGTGCGTACACGTGGTGATCGTAGGACCCGACGAACACCCTGCCGGCCGAGTACGTCACCCCTCCCTTGACACGGTCGCCGGTCTTGTAGCGCCAGCGCAGCTTTCCGGTGGCCGCATCGAAGGCGTAGACGTATCCGCGCCAGTCCCCGACGTAGACCGTGTCGCCGACGACGAGCGGCGACGATTCGCTGGGGCCGATCTGCTTCCGCCAGCGCACCTGGCCCCAGTTGTGCTTCAGCGCGACGAGCTCGCCGTCCCCGATCTTGTTCTCTCCACAGCCGCTGCGATTGAGCAGCGTGACGTAGACGGTTCCGTGGAGAACCTTCGAGACGGCCGGTGACGATGCCGCACACCGGTGGCCCTCGAACTTCCACGCCCGCTTTCCCGTTCGGGTGTTCAACCCTGCCACCGCGCCGTAGGCGTTGACGATGTACAGCCGTCCGTAGGCGATTGCCGGCGGGAACTCCAGTAGCGTGCCGCCGCCGGAGGACCAGAGGCGGCGGAAGGGCGGCCTGACCCGGATGCCGTCCGCGAAGCGCGTCCCGCTGGTCGTGTAGCCGAACAGGGGCCAGGGGACGATCTTGAGCTCGAGCGGCGTGCGCTTCGCGGGAGCCCCCTGCGTGGTGACGAACTCGACGGACGACGAGCCCCGGACGTTGCGGCTCTGATGCTTGCGGTAGAGCACGAACCCCCCGACGGCGCCGACGGCGAGGACGACGACGAGCGCCACCGCGAGCACGGCACGCCTCATCGGCGGTGACGCGGCTCGACGCCCCAGATGTGGGAATAGCCGTGTAGCAGCAGGCGGCCCCCGTTCCCGGAGACCGGGACGTACTCACCGTGAGGGAACCTGAAGATGACGCGGCCCGTCCGCACGTCCACGCCGACCGTCCTGTTCCCGAAGCTCGCCGCGTACACGACCCCGTCGACGATCCCCGGGGCGCCCGAGATCGCGCCGCCGACCCGGACCGTCCAGAGGACGCGTCCGCTGCGTGCCGACAGGCAGTAGAGGACGCCGTTGTACGAGCCGAAGATCACGCGGCCGGCCCAGGCGGCCGGTGAGGAGTAGACGTACGAGCCCGTCCCGAACGACCACAACCGCGCGCCGGTCGTCGAGAACGCCGTCACGGAGCCGCCGGTGGACGAGGGGACGAACAGCCGCCCGCCGGTCACGGGCGCGGTGCCGTACACCCGGCCGTTGACGCCACCCCGCCAGCGCAGCCTTCCCGTCCGCGTCGACAGGGCGAGCACGGAGGCGCCGTAGTTGCCGAGGAACGCGGTGCCGCCCGCGAGCGAGACGCTGGCCGTGATCTTCGCTCCGGAGGAGTAGGCCCAGCGCACTCGCCGCGTGCGCAGGTCGAGGGCGTACACCCGTCCGTTCCAGGCGCCGAAGTAGTCGACGTCGTCGCGAACGACCGGCGACGACTCGATCGGCGAGCCGATTTCCTTCACCCAGAGAACGTGACCGCTTCGGCGATCGAGGACGCGCACGTGGCCGGCCATGTCGTGCGCCACGAGCTTGTCCCCCCAGACCGCGAGGGAGGCGGCCATGGTGGCGTGCGTCTCGTGGCGCCAGGCGATCGTGCCGTACCGCATCGAGAACGCGCGAATCGTCCCCCTGGCCGACGCGATGTAGCCGAAGCCGTCGGACGTGACCGCCGGGAACTCGATCAGGTTCTTGTTCGAGACCATCCAGACGATCCGGAACGGCGGCCGGAGCCGCACGTCCCGGTGGAACTGCGTCCTCGACGGGTCGGCTCCGTACATCGTCCACTGAAGGCGGGGCTGATAGACGCGGAACGTGAAGATGGGGAGGCGGCGGAAGTTCGCGCGTCGTGTCCGTGTCGAATAGCCGCGCGCCTTGACCCGGACGATCACGCTCCGGGGGACGAGCCGCGTTCGCGCCACGCCTCGGTGGTCGGCCCGCATCCGCCGGCTGCCGATCCAGACGGTCGCGCCCGGGACGCGCCGTCGGAGGTCGCCGTCGAAGACGACCACTCTCACGGCGACTTCCGGGCGTGGATGCCCATGCGGATGGAAGGCCTCACGGGCCCGGGCGCCACAGCCGGCGGCCGTCCCGGCGAGCAACGGGAGAGCGACAGCTGCGATCAGGGCTCGCCGCGGTCCGCGGCGAGAGAAGGTGGACGGTCGGCCGGCGACTTTTCGAGCGTAGCGATGCTCCCGGCCGTGCCGCCGCCGGCACCGTCCGCCGCGGCGCGCCCGGGCCGCGCAGCGGCCAGGGCAGCCGCGGCGACCGCGAGCACACCCCAGGTGATCGGATCTTCGAAGAAGCCCGAGTAGAAGAGGGAGTGGACGAGAAGGGTGAGGAAGACGGCGGCCAGGCCGATGCCGAGGGCCCGATCCCGGCTTGTCACGTCGAAGAGCCCGCGGGCGGCCCCGTAGAGAAGGGCGAGGTAGGCGAGGATGCCGAGCACGCCGAGCTCCGCCGCGACCGTCAGCGGAGTCGTGTGCGATTTGTTCCTGCTCGCAGCGAGCTTGTTCGCGGCCTCGTCTCGGCTGGCCTTCGGCTGGGCGCCGATCCCGACACCCGCGAGCGGATGGTTTCGGAAGACCCGCCAGGTGACGGCGACCAGGCGCGACCGGTCGCTCGTCGACTTGCGCGCCGAGTCGCCGCGCGCGTGCACGCCGACGACCGCGCCCGCGGCGATCACGATCACCGCGGAGACGGCAACAACCACGAGGCGCGTTTCCCTCGATCCCGCCGCGAGCGCCAGCGCAGTCACCACCACGAAGATCGTCACCATGCTCGACTGCGAGTACGAGAACCAGAGCGCGGCGAACGCGAGCGCGAGCACGGGCGCGGCCACCGCGAGCCTGATTCGTCCGAGGAGGTAGGCGGAGACGACGACCGCGGTGCCGAGCGCGAGATACCGGCCGAAGAGGCTCGGGTCCTTGAAGACCGAGCTGACGCGGAAGTACGACGTGAACGAGTTGTCGACCTCGAGGTTCGGCGCATAGAAGAGCCTGTGAGTCGCGCGCTGGAACAGGCCGATCACGGCGAAGACCGAGGTCAGCGCGACGAGCGTGACGGCGAGCACCCGGGGGAGCCAGGCCGCGAACGGCGTCCGCGCGACGATCGAGAACATCGCGGCGAACGGGAACAGGAAGAAGACGAGCTCGATGCTTCCCTGCTTCAGGTCGCGAGACCAGAGAAGCGAGAGCCCGCTGAGCGCGATGAAGGCGCCGACCGGCGCGGTGAGCAGCGCGGTCACCGGCCTGGGCTGCGCCGATGCGAGGCGCCAGCAGAATGCGAGCCCCGCGGCCGCGAGCACGCCGTACAGCGGCAGGAGCAGGAACGCATGCTGGGAGCCGAGATCGACCGGGATCCGGAACGGCGCCGCGAGGAGCAGGACGAACGGCGTCCAGGTGGGCCGACGCGAGAGGACCATTGCGAGCGCGATCACGACCGCGGCGATCACGGCCAGCCCGGCGAGGATCAGGGGCCGGTGGAGCCGCGAGAGGTCCGACCGGGGGATGAGAGCGATCGCGAGCAACGCCTCTGCGACGGCGAGGACCGCGAAACCTGCAAGCAGCTGGCCGCGACGGCGGGGTAGGAGGACGAGGAGTGAGCCGACCGCGCCGAGGACAGCAGCCACTTGAGCGAGGTCTCCATGGGGCATGGAGGACGAAGACTACGGCGGCCGTGATAGGAAAGGCCGCGTGATCGGAGGCTGGGAACGGGTGCTCGTCCTCGCGCCCCACACGGACGACGGCGAGTTCGGCGCCGGCGGGACGATGGCGCGTCTGGTCGAGGCGGGCTCGGAGGTGCGCTACGTGGCCTTCTCGATCGCGACCCGGTCGCTTCCGGACGGATTCGCCCCCGATACGCTCGCGCAGGAGGTGAGGGAGGCGACCGGCGAGCTCGGCATCACCTCCGAGAACCTCACGGTGCACGACTTCGACGTGCGGACGTTTCCCGAGCATCGTCAGGACATCCTCGAGCTGCTCGTTGCGCTCTGGGAGGAGTGGCGTCCCGACGCGGTCTTCCAGCCGAGCCTGCACGACATCCACCAGGATCACCAGGTGGTCGCCGCCGAGGGCCTGCGCGCGTTCAAGCGGACGACGATCCTCGGCTACGAGATCCCGTGGAACAACTTCGACTTCGCCTACCAGGCGTACGTCGCGCTCGAGCAGGCTCATGTGGATCGCAAGATCGCCGCCCTGTCGAAGTACGCGTCGCAGCAGCATCGGCGCTACTCCGACCCGGAGTACATCCGCAACCTCGCGAGGACGCACGGCATCAACGTCAACCGTGACTTCGCCGAGGTGTTCGAGGTCTACCGGGTCGTCGCCTAGTGCGCACGCGCCGTCTGGGAGCGGAAGGGCCCGAGGTCTCCGTGGTCGGTCTCGGTTGCAACAACTTCGGGATGCGCGTCGACCTCAAGGGGACGCGTGCCGTGGTGGAGGCGGCGCTCGGCGCGGGTGTCACGCTGTTCGACACGGCCGACATCTACGGCAACAAAGGTGGCAGCGAGTCGTTCCTCGGCGAAGCGCTCGCGGGCCGCAGGGCCGATGTCGTCGTCGCGACGAAGTTCGGCGGCGACATGGGCGACGGGATCGCGGCACGCGGGTCCCGCGAGTACATCTTCAAGGCGATCGAGGGCTCGCTGCAGCGGCTGCGCACCGACTACGTCGACCTCTACCAGTACCACACCCCCGACCACGTCACTCCGTTCGAGGAGACGTTCGGAGCGCTGGACGAGCTCGTCCGCGAGGGCAAGGTGCGCTACGTCGGCCACTCGAACCTCGACGCAGCCGAGGTGGAGGAGGTCGACGCGCTCGCGCGCGAGCGCGGCTGGGCGCGCCCGGTGAGCGCGCAGAACCAGTACTCCCTGCTCCGGCGCGAAGCGGAGGAGGAGCTGCTGCCGACGTGCGAGCGTCTCGGCCTCGGCGTGCTCCCTTACTTCCCACTCGCGAGCGGTCTGTTGACCGGCAAGTACCGGCGGAACGAGGAGCATCCCGAAGGGACCCGCCTGGCAGGCCGCCGTGAGGTCTTCACCGAGGAGACGTTCGACCGGCTCGAGTCGCTGGAGCGGTACGGGGACGAACGCGGCGTCACCCTCCTCGAGGTCGCGGTCGGCGGCCTCCTCGCGCAGCGGCCGGTGAGCTCGGTGATCGCGGGCGCGACGAAGCCGGACCAGGTACGCGCCAACGTCGAGGCTGCGGGCTGGGAACCGACCCAGGACGATCTCGACGCGCTCCGCAGCGCGCTTCGCTGAGCCGTCGGAGACCGTGCCTGCAGATCGCGACATCCCGGCTGCCGTGATCGACGTCGGCTGGGTGAACGGCCTGGCAGCGATCAGGTCGCTCGGCCGTGCGGGGGTCCGGGTTCTCGGTCTCGACCACCGCCCGAGCGCGCTCGGCTTCAGGTCCCGCTACGCGGAGACGTTCCTCTGTCCCGATCCGGCGCAGGACGAGTCGAGGTTCATCGCGTTCTTGCGCGCGCTCGGCAGGGTGGTCGTCTTCCCGACGCACGACGAAGGGCTGAACGCGGTCGCCCGGCATCTCGACGACCTGGAGGTCCTCGCCCCTTTTCCCGACTGGACGCTGCTCGAGCAGGTCCAGGACAAGCGCACGCAGCTCGAACGGGCAGAGGCGGCCGGCGTCGACGTCCCGCAGACGCGACATCCCGGCTCCGCACTGGAAGCGCGCGCGGCGGCGGAGGAGATCGGGCTGCCCGTGCTGATCAAGCCGGCGCATCCCGTCGGCTTCAAGCAGCGCTTCCGCCGCCAGGCCTTCCGTTGCGGCACGCTCGGCGAGACAGAGGAGGCATACGCGCAGGCGGAGGAGTTCGCGCCGATGGTGCAGGAGCTCGTTCCAGGCGGAGACGACGCCCTCTACACGGTCGGGAGCTACCTCGATCGCGAGGGGCGCGCGCTCGGTGTCTTCTCGGGCCGCAAGCTCCGCCAGACGCCGCCGGGAATCGGGACCTGCCGCGTCGGCGAGGCGGTCTGGGAGCCGGAGGCCGTCGACGCCGCCCTCGCGCTGCTGCGCGGGTTCGGCTACACCGGCATCTCGCAGGTCGAGTTCAAGCGCGACCCGCGCGACCGCAAGTTCAAGCTGATGGAGATCAACCCGCGCCTGTGGCAGTGGCACGGGCTCGCCGCGGCCTGCGGGGTGGACGTGGCCAGGATCGCCTACGACGACCTCGTCGGCGGCTCGCCCGAAGAGGCGAGGATGGGCGGGCACCGCCGGCGCTGGGCGATCACGCTCCTCCCGGGCGAGTGGCCGGCCCCGCAGCGGCCGCCGTACGTCGAAGCCGTGTTCGCGCTCGACGATCCCCGACCGGGGCTTGTCCATCTCGCACGCGTCGTGCGGAGCGTGCTCTCGTGATTCCCGCTGCTGTCGAACGGCGGGCCCGCTGGGTGCTCGACTCGATCGGCGCGACGGAGCTGGGATTCGGCGACGACGTTCCGTATCGCGCTGAAGCGTGGGAAGCGGTCGCGCGCGGCGAGCAGCCGCGTGACGACGACGTGGCGGAGTCGTTCTTCCACCTCGCCCGGGTCGAGG
>DATDDZ010000107.1:0-1522 GCA_036523555.1 Gaiellaceae bacterium | reverse complement strand
CCCCCACTGGGCTCCGACGACGACCGTTGCAGGCACGACGACCGAGTGTGACAGAGCCCGGGGCTAGAGTCGCCCGATGCACGAGGTGACGCACTTCGGCGCTGTCGTTCTGCTCGTCTCGGGCGCCTTCGCACTGGCCGTTCTGGCGAACAAGCTGAGCGAGCGCTCACGGGTGCCGGCCGCCGCGTTCTTCCTGCTCGCGGCCGCGCTCGCTTCCGACCTGTGGCCGAGTCTCGGGAACGCCGTTTCGATTCGAGACGTCGAGCGGATTGCGGTCGTCGCTCTCGTCGTGATCCTCTTCGACGGCGGGATGCGAGTCGGCTGGACACGCTTTCGCGAATCCGCGGTTCCGATCGTGTCGCTCGGGCTCTTCGGGACCTTCGCGACCGCGGGGCTGATGACGATTGCCGCGCGGACGCTGCTCGGCTTCTCCTGGCAGACGGCGGCCTTGCTGGGAGCCGCCGTCGCGCCGACCGATCCGGCGGTGATGTTCTCGGTCTTCGGCCGCAAGGAGATCGCGGGCAGGACGGGCACGATTCTCGAGGGAGAGTCGGGGGCGAACGACCCCGTCGGCATCGCCCTGATGCTCGCGGCCGTCAGTCTCGCGAAGACCGACTCGACCTCGCTCTTGCACGCGGTTGGGGAGCTCGCACTTTCGCTTGCGCTCGGCATCGTCTTCGGTGTCGGCGGCGCTTTCCTCATCACGCTGGTCGTGCGCCGCATCGTCCTGCCCAACCCGGCGCTCTATCCTCTGCGAACACTTGCCTTCGCCGGAGTGATCTACGGCGTCACGTCGGTCGCGCACGGATCGGGCTTTCTCGCCGTTTACATCGCGGGGATTCTCGTCGGAGACGCCGACATCCCGGCGAAGCGCAGCATCGAAAGGTTCCACACGTCACTCGCGAGCCTGGCGGAGATCGTCGTCTTCGTCGCGCTCGGCCTCACCGTCGACCTCGCCGGCCTCGGGCACAACCACCGCTGGCTGGACGGGCTGGTGCTCGCCGTCGTGCTCGCGTTCGTGGCGAGGCCGCTCGCCATCGGCCCTCTGCTTCTCCCGGTCCGCATGTCGATCGGCGAGCGGCTGTTCGTGATGTGGAGCGGGCTCAAAGGAGCGGTGCCGATCCTGCTCGCCTCGTTCGTCGTTCTCGGAGAAGTCAAGGACGCGCAGAGCGTCTACGGCATCGTCTTCGTCGTCGTCGCGTTCTCGGTCGTGCTGCAGGGAGCGAGCATCCCCTGGGCCGCGGCGCGCCTCCGCGTACCGATGCGCGGCGAGCCCTGAGTCCCTAGCGGCCGTCGCGCTCGACGGCGATCTGGTGCCCGCGCGGACAGTCGATCGAGCCCCGCGCGTGGTCGAGCGAGAGCGTCGCCTGCACCGAGGAGAAGACCTGACCCTCCTCGACGCAGCGTTCGCAGACGATGGTGAACCCGGTCGCGAGCTGCGAGATCCAGACCGTCTGCTCTCGGACTGCGGCCCAGGACGCCACGCTACGCCGCCAGGTCCGCGAACTTCGCATAGCGCTTC
>DATDDZ010000106.1:0-3803 GCA_036523555.1 Gaiellaceae bacterium | reverse complement strand
GACCGAGCGCGCGCAGTGATGCCCGGCGCCAAGCGACCAGCGGCCCGATCCCCATCAGGAGCAGCAGCGGCAGTCCGAACGCGTGCAGGAAGAAGTTGTAGTAGGGCTTGCTCACCGTCGCCGCCTGGCCGGTCACCAACTGCGAGAGCAGCGGATAGACGACGCCCCAGAGGATCGTCAGGGCGAGCGCAACGAGGAGGAGGTTGTTGTAGAGGAACGTGGCCTCCCGCGAGACGAGCGACTCCAGTCGCGTCCTCGCGCGCAGCAGCGGCAGCCGCCAGAAGATCAACGCGAGCGTGCCGGCCGTGATGAAGCAGATGAAGCCGAGGAACCACGGGCCGATCGAGCTCTGTGTGAACGAGTGAATCGACTGGATGATCCCGCTCCGGGTGAGGAACGTCCCGAAGAGCGAAAGCCCGAAGGCGAGCGCGACGAGCAGCACGTTCCAGACCTTCAGCATGCCGCGCTTCTCCTGGATCATGACCGAGTGCAGGAACGCGGTCGCGGCGAGCCACGGCATGAGGGCGGCGTTTTCGACCGGGTCCCACGCGTAGTAGCCGCCCCAGCCGATCTCGACGTACGCCCAATGCGCCCCGAGCAGCTGGCCGACGCCGAGGAACGCCCACGCGGCGAGCGTCCACCGGCGCGTCGCGACGATCCATCTCTCGTCGGTGCGCCCGGCGAGCAGCGCGCCCATCGCGAATGCGAAGGGAACCGTCAGGCCGACGTAGCCGAGGTAGAGCATCGGCGGATGAACGGCCATGTAGGGGTTCTGGAGGCTCGGGTTGAGGCCCGCTCCGTCCGCGGCAGCCGCCTGGGTCGCGAAGGGGCTCGCAACGAACACGAGCATGACCGCGAAGAACGTGCCGACGAGCCCGAGCACGGGGACGACCCAGGCGAGAACCTCCCGGCCCGCCCGGCGCCCGGTCAGGACGGCGGCGCAGGAGTAGGCGCAGAGCACGAGCAGCCAGAGAAGGAGCGAGCCCTCCTGCCCGCCCCAGAAGGCCGTGAGCGTGTACCCGAGCGGCAGCTCCCGGCTCGTGTGGTCGGCGACGTACCGGAAGGAGAAGTCGTGGCGCGCCAGGGCCGCCAGGAGGACGACCGCGGCGACGAGCGTCGCGGCGAAGGACCCCAGGAGCGCGTTCTGCGCGGACTCCGCAAGCCGGCGGCGGCCTCGCCATGCCGCCCACGACCCGACCGTGAACGAGTAGACGAGCAGGAGAAGCGACGTGACGAGCGCCGCACGCCCGAGATCAGGCATGAGCTAGCTCTTAGGGGTGTATTTGGAGGGGCACTTCGTCACGAGGGTGTTCGGCACCGCAACGAAGACGCCGCCCGTGAGCTTCCCGTCGACGACGACATCGCGCCCGCTGCGAAACAGATCCGGGACCGACCCCGTGTAGACAACCGGAACGGTCGCAGTTCCCTTGACATCCCGGAGCGTGAAGCGCAGGCCTGCGGCATGCGCGTCGCCGGCGGGTTTCCCGACGACCTTGCCCGCGAGTGACACGCGTCCGTCGTGGCCGGGCAGCTGGCTGGGACGCAGCGAAGGCGTCCCGCCCCCCGCGATCGACGTGTACAGCAAGAAGACGGCGAGAGCGGCCGCGACCGAGAGCGCGATGATCAACCGGACCGGGCTGCGCTTGCCGGGCACGGCAGCAGTCTACCCGCCGCATTCCGCGGGGACGGCGCTACGACTCAGTCGTGTGCGGGAGCCGGCCGCCTGGCCGGAATGCGGTACCCGTGGTCGTGGCAGAGGGAGCCGGGAGCATCCTCGGTCAGCGCGTCGCAGTAGCCCTTCCCGTAGGCGGCCCGCATGAACGCGGCGACGACGTCGAGGTTCCACTCCGTGATCTCGGCTGCCTCACGCCAGAGGTCGGTGAGGCGGAGATCGATGTCGAGCTCCAGCAGATCGATACGCGACGGCTTCGTGACCATGCGCTGAGGGTAGAAACAGGATCGGACGGCATCCCGTGCGGGTCGAGTACGCTCGTGCGCATGGCCACTTTGCACTACGGGCCTGCCCGCGTCCCCTCCCGGGAGAGCCCTGAGGAGGCGGTCAGCCTGCTGCTCGAGCGGGGCTACACGGCCTGCGAGATCGACTTCGAGGGCAAGTTCTGGATGAGCTACGAGTGGGCGGAGGCTTTCGGGGCTTTGGCACACGAGGCCGAGATCGTCCTGTCCGTGCACGCGCCCATCGCCGGCTTCATGGGACACGCTGAACGTGGCAAGAAGCTCAACATGGCGGTCGGCATGCTCGACCACTCGGCCGGGATCGCGAAGTCCGCCCGCGCCGAGCCGGTCGTGTTCCACCCCGGGTTCCTGCTCGGGCGCGAGCGTGCAGACGCGATCGACTCGGTCGTCGAGCAGCTCGGCGAGCTGCGAGCGCGCCTGGAGAAGAAGGACCGGGCGGTTCCGTTCGGAGTGGAGGTCATGGGGCGTGTGCGGGAGCTCGGGAGCGCCGCCGACGTCTTCACGATCGCGGAGCGCTGCGGCTGGGTCCGCCCCGTGATCGACTTCGCCCACTTGCACGCGGTGACGGACGGGGCTTTCACGGACACGGCTGCGTTCAGCGAGATCCTGGCCGGAGCCGACGCCGTGCTCGAGCCGGGCGCGCCGTTCCACATCCACTTCTCCGACATCGCGTACGCCAACAGGAACGAGACGAAGCACCTTCCCTACGGCGAGGGGACGCTCCGGGTCGGCCCGCTCGGCGAGGCGCTCCGCGCGTTCGATCGTCCGGCGACCGTCATCACGGAGTCGCCCGACGAGGCGTCGGACCAGGCGATCCGCGAAGAGCTCTACGCGGCGGTCGGCACGCGCGAGGCGAGGCGCGCTTCGAGCTCCGCCGCTTCCTGATCGCGGTCACGGGCGCGGAGGAAATCGGCGTAAGGCGGCAGCACCTCGAGCAGGATCCTGCACTGCTCGCTGCTGCTGAGAATCTCGACCGCCTCCTGGAAGAGCACGTCCGCCTCCTCGTGCCGCCCCTGCGCGGCACGGACCTGAGCGAGGGCGACGCGCGTCGTCGCGCGGGACGTGATGTCCTCGGCACTGACCGTCTCGCGCGCGGCGAGCGCGTACTTCTCGGCCTCGTCGAGCCTGCCCTCGGCGAGGAGGAGCTGCGCCAGTAGCCGCTGGCTCTCGCAGAGCGTGCCCCGCTCCATCATGGGCGCGAGCATCCTGATCGACTCCCGGAAGAGCTTCTCGGCCTTCCCGGGGTTGCCCGTGATCGACGCGACCTGGCCGAGCATCCTCGACGTCCAGGCGATCTCAGACACGGACGTGGCCTCGCGGTAGAGATCGAGAGCCTTGGTGAACCAACCCGTTGCCTCCTCGTACTCCTCGCGAACCCGGTGGAGCATTCCCTTCGACTGCGCGGCGCTCGCGCGCGCGACGATGCTCCCGCTCTCGTCGGCGAGCGCGACCGCGCGATCGATCAACGGCTCCGCCTTGTCGTCCTCCATGCGGCCGATGTGGATGCCCGCCAGCTGGAGCGCGGCGCGGGCTTCGAAGTCCTTTCTCCCCGCAGCCCGTGCGACTTCGAGCGCTTCCTGCTCGTAGTCCTCGGCTTCGGCCAGCCTGCCGACCCAGCGCGCGACCCTGGCTCGCCTGTCCAGGGCGCGGAAGCGTCCGTCGTGGTCCTCGGGCTCGACGACGGAAAGCGCCCGATCGGCGAGCTCCGCCGCACGGACGAGCTCGCCGTCGAGTGAAGCGGCCACCTCGGACAGGGCGGTGAGCGCGCGGCTCTCGATGTCACGCGCGCCTTCCGCCTCGGCCTCCGCCGCGAGGGCGGTCATCTCGTC
>DATDDZ010000105.1:0-7566 GCA_036523555.1 Gaiellaceae bacterium | reverse complement strand
GGCGGTAAGGGCACGACCACGGCTACCACGACGACAACGACCACCACGGCGACGACGACAACCACGTCTGCCGCCACGACGAGCGCCGGAGCGACGCCGATCACGCCGGTCGCCGTGCCGACGGTGAGCAGCCTGGCGCAGACGCCGGCGCTACGGCGGCTCAACACGCTCGGGCTGCGGCCGACGGTCGTCTACGTGCAGTCGAGCCAGCCTGCGAACCGCGTCGTCGCGCAGAGGCCCGCCGCCGGGACGAAGCTCCGACCCGGCGCGCGCGTGCGCTTGAGCGTCTCGATGGGCCCGAATCCGCAAGCCTCCACGTCCGTCCCGGACCTGACCGGCGAGGATCAGGCCACGGCGGCCCAGGACCTGCGCTCGGCCGGCTTCCGCGTCGCGGTTCTCAATCGCCCGACGAAAGACCAGACCAAGGATGGAGTGGTCGTCGAGCAGCAGCCGAAGGCCGGCTCGAACATTCCGGGCGGCCTCCAGGTCACGATCTTCGTCGGCCGTTTCTCCGGCTAGGCGCTGTGATGGACGGAGTGATCGACGTCCAGCGAGTCGACTACATCCGTATCCCGGTGACGGACATGGAGAAGGCGAACCACTTCTACGGAGAGGTGCTCGGCCTCGAGAGGAACCCGCACTCGCCCGACGGGGACTGGGTCGAGTACGAGACCGGCAACGTGACGCTCGCGCACCCGAGCCGGCCTACCGTGTGCGTCTAGCACTACCAGGCGGAAGAGCGGAGCCCGACATTGGGTCGTTCCCGTCCGTCGGGCGGTGGGGCGTGCCCTGTCCCGGCCGCGGAAAGGCAGCGCCCCAGGAGACAATCTCCCCGGAGCGGAGCGCCACGGGATTCAGCGTCGCGTCAAGCGAGGAGTCAGCCCCGCGGAGGGGCGCGGTCGTTGTAATCGTCTTCATCAATTGCCCGCGGTGCATGAGAAGGCCCGCGAGACGCGGACCTTCCCTGCGGCCGAGCCGGGGCTTTACGCCCGGACGGCTCCGTTGGTCTTGCGGACGATGACCTCGCCGTCGGTCACCTTCGGCGGGCTCTTGAGGATGCTCTCGAGCTTCTCGTCGCGCACCCACTCGGATGCGACACGCGTCGACTCGTTGGCCTGCGTCGACGTGGCGAAGAGGCCGATCGAACTCATGACGCCCTCACCGGTGTCGATGAGGAAGTACCCGTCGAACCCGGGCAGCTTGCTCAGCCGCGGGAGGAGCGTCTCGTTGATCTTCTTCGTCAGCTCGTCCTTGTGACTCGCCTCGATACCTTCGTAGCGTCTCACGGTTGCGAACATGTGTTGCTCCTAACTCTCTCTCAGGATGGAGAACTCGGTCGAGTCCTCCTGATGCACTGAGGCCCGATGACAGTCCGGGAGGGAACCTCGGAGCTTCCCCCGTCCGACGTCGGTAGGACTTCTGCGCACCGCGTAGTCTAGCAGACTTCTTGATAACGGTAACTTACGTTGCTACGTTTCATAACGTATTCTTCTGCAGGAGGAGGTTATGTCCCCATTCTCGGTCACCCTGCCGCAGGTTCCGGATCGGGAACTCGGCCCACTTCTGACCCGGCTTGCGCAGGCGGGCTTCCACAATCCGATCATCAAGCCAGTTGGCGCCGACGAGGCGCCTGGCACGGTGACCGCTTCTCCTCCCGGCCGCATGGCGGATCTCCCAGAAAATTGGCGGGTCGTGCGGGAGCGGAAGGGGCAGTCTTATCAATGGCCGGCAGAGCGCGATCGCTACTCGCGCTACCGCGTGTTCATGGGCGCGACGCGGGCCGAAGGCGCCGTTCAGATCGGACTTGGCGAAACGATTCGCAAGAAAAAGTGGGGGCGCGACCGGAAATACGTCGTCGCCTTCCTGAGCAGTGGATCTCCCCAACAGCCGCTAGCCGAGTTCGTCGGAGCTGACGACTACGAGGAGACACGCGACCTCGTCGCTGTCATCCGTGGCAGCGACGGGGGTCGACGTATGTACGGCCCTGGCGACGCGCTTCCGGGGGTCTACACGGAACGGTTCCGAACTCAGATGTACAGCGAGCGGGTCGTCTATCCGGGCGTCTGGAACAAGGTCGTCATAGTCGCGCACGAGGACGACGACGAAACGATGCTCAACCACGCCCTGATCCAGGGCCGACGGCGCTACGCGACGTAGTCCAGACGCTCTTTTCTCCTGACGAGTGGGCGGACGGACCGCAGTCTCATCCGCCCACACATCGGATCGTGTGAGCACCGACCAGCGGCCGCGCTCGACGTTCGTATAGGCAGGCCCATCACCATCGACTGAGTCTGATGGGTGTCCAGGTCGTCTCGCCGATCTCTGAGAACAGGCGGACGCCTTCTTCGAGATGGTCGGCAGCGCGGTCGTACTCGGCGGCGAGAGTGTCGACATAGCCGAGTTGAATTGCGCTCATGGCGGCCGCAGCGTGTTGAGCGCACGTTGAGCACTGACGCCGCACCCGCGCTATCCCCGGTGAACAAGCGCGCGTGACCGATGACGCCCAGGCTTCGCCCGACGCCCTCGACGTCGCCGAGGCGTCGAGAGAGGTCAGCCGCCTCCTCGAGAAGCTCGATCGCAGCCGGCCAGTCGAACTCCCACGCCGTCGCACGGGCGGCTCTCATTGTCCTCTCATCTCTGCCTCGTAACGTCAGGCTCTCGGTCCCTGAGGGGAGGACCCGTAATCGAGGGCTCAACTGTGAAGGGCATGCTCGGCCACCGCCCACGGCGGACATTGCTGTGGGTCTTCCTCGCAGCGGCGTTGGCGGTCGGTGTCATCGTCTGGTGGCTCCTGAGTCCCGCTCCGAAGCGGGCCCCGCTGCAGACCGCCGCCGTGGGCCGCGGCGACGTCGTCGTCACGGTCGGCGGCCTCGGCAGGATCGTCGAGGCGAACGCTTCGGGTCTGATTTCGCTGCCGGGCTCGTCTACGAGCAGCAGCGGCGCGACGGCCTCGGCTACCGGTTCGACTGCGGGCACCGGTAGCGCGGGCGGCGCGTCAGTCTCCGCCGGCGCGGTGTTGCCGCGAGCAAGCGGTCGTATCTCGAGATTGTTGATTGCGCCCGGCGCGCGCGTTACGGCGGGCGAGGTCGTCGCTCTCCTGGACGACGGCGGCACCGCAGCGGCCGCGGTTGCGCAGGCGAGAAACGACGTCGCGACCACGAGCATCGAGCTCCTGCAAAAGCGGACGAAGGATCCACTGAAAGGACTGCCGCCGACACCCACGGAGCTGGCGGCGGCCCGTTTTGCCGTGATCTCGGCGCGCCAGAAACTCGCACGCGTTCTCGGCCCTCCGCGCCCGGCCGACGTCAGGACCGCGGAGCACGACGTCAGGCGCGCCGAGCTTGACATCGAGGTGCTCCAGGGTGGAACGGCGGAAGCTCGTGCCCGCGCGATTCAGATTGCAGGGCGGACCCTCCAGCTTGCTCAGGAGCGGCTCGCGAGACTTCTCCAGCCGCCGAGCCGGGCCGACGTCGGCGCAGCCGAGCTGGAGATCAAGAAGGCGCAGGCGGACCTCGCCGCCCTGCTCCGCGGCGACGTGCCCGCGTCGCCCGAGGCCCTCGCGGCCGCGCGGAAAGCGATCGAGGTTGCGGGGCTGAAGCTCGCCAAGCTCCTCGAACCCCCTGCTCCCGCCGACGTGACGGCCGCCAACCTCGAGGTGGATCGTGCTCAAGCGGAGCTCGCAACGCTCCAAAGCGGACCGAGCACGGCGGCAATCTTCGCCGCCACTGCAGCCCTGGCTGCGGCACAAGCACGCCTCGAGCAGCTGCTCGGCCCGCCGCTCCGTAGCGACGTAACGGCCGCCCGGTTGGACGTTCGCAAAGCACTGGCGGACCTGGCGGTGCTGAGCGCCCGCGGTGGCCCTGGCTCGCCGACCGAGATCAGCATCGCGCGGCTCAAGGTGGAGGCGGCGCGGGCGAAGCTCGCAGCTGCCGAGTTCGCCGCGCGGCAGCTGAAGGTTCGTGTGGTCTCGTCGGGAACCGTGACGGCTGTGCTGACGGTTCCGGGGGCTCCCGTGGACGCCACCACGCCGATCGCCAACGTCGCCGATCTGCGTCATCTGGCGGTCAGCGTTGCCCTCAGCGAGTTCGATGCTGCCCGTGTGAAGCGCGGGCAGCGCGCGCTCGTAAGCGTCGATGCGCTCGGGGGCAAGCGGTTCCGCGGGAAGGTGCTCTTCGAGGCGCTCACAGGGGTCGACACCGGTGGGGTCGTGACGTTCCCTGTACGCGTTGCGCTCGAGCACATCGCAGGAGTGAAGCCCGGCATGAACGTCAGCGTCCGCATCATCGTCGCCAACCGCACCAATGTCGTGCGAGTTCCGCTCGAGGCCGTGGCTCAGGGAGACGGTCAACAGGCGACGGTCACCGTCGTGGACGCTGCCGGCAAGACTTCCGTGCGCACGGTGACTCTCGGGCTCGCAAACAACAAGGACGTCGAAGTCAAGAACGGGCTCGAGGTCGGAGAGCGCGTCGTGCTGGCGGGAGGCGGAGGTGCGTGACAGAGCGGGCGCCAAGGTCCTCGAGCTCGCCGATGTATGGAAGACCTATCGCAGTGGCGAGCTCTCGGTCCAGGCACTGCGTGGTGTCAGCTTCGTCGTCCGCGAGGGCGAGTTCGTCGCCGTCATGGGCCCCTCGGGGTCCGGGAAGACAACTTTGCTCGGGATCCTCGGCTGTCTCGACAGGCCGACGAGCGGGAGCTACAGACTTGTCGGGCAGGAGATGTCAGAGCTTCCCGAGAAGCGGCGGGCGCACGTTCGCGGCGCTGAGATCGGGTTTGTGTTCCAGGCGTACAACCTCCTGCCACGCTCGACGGCCTACAAGAACGTCGAGCTCCCGCTCGTTTACGGGCGCGTGCCTCTGCGAGACCGCCGTCAGCGCGTCCTTGATGCGCTCGCGGATGTAGGCCTCTCGGACCGCGCGTCCCATCTGCCGACACAGCTTTCGGGAGGGCAGCAGCAACGCACCGCTATCGCGCGGGCGCTCGTCGCCAAGCCGAGCGTCGTGCTCGCAGACGAGCCGACCGGAAACCTCGACTCCGCGAGCGCCCAAGACGTGCTCGGCGTGTTGGAGCGGTTGAACCGAGGTGGAGCGACCATCGTCCTCGTGACGCATTCCGGCGAGGTTGCGGAACGTGCGTCACGAATCCTGCGCATGGCCGACGGCCTCGTCGTTGCGGACGAGCCCGCGAAGCCCCGACCGATCAGCGCACCGATCTGACCTCCATGCTCGAGCAGTGGCGGATCGCGTTCGGAGCGCTTCGAGCAAACTGGTTTCGCGCGGCTTTGACGGCGCTCGGCGTCGTCATCGGCGTCTCGTCCCTCGTCGCCGTGACCGCAGTGAGCGCCGGCGCCCAGAGGCAGGTTGGCGACAGCATCCGGAGGCTCGGCGCCAATGTCATACTCGTCGACGGCGAGTTCATCACGGTGGGCACCGGCCAGTCCGCGACCGACCGGACGCTCACGCCGGATGATGCTGCGGCGGTCGCGAAGCTCCCGATGGTGACGGCGGTCGCGCCTCATCAGGACATCGAGAGCCTCAGCGTGTCCGCCGGGCGGTATCACACCGTGACGAGGCTCTTCGGCATCACGCCTGCCTACAGCAACATCTACAACCAGGCGGCGACCCGCGGGCGACTCATCTCGGCAGCCGACGTCAGCTTCGGCCGTAGCGTGATGATGCTCGGAGTCATCCCAGCGGCGAGACTCTTTCCCGGCCAGGACCCGCTCGGGAAGACGGTGCGGGTCGGGAGCCACGAGTTCGAGGTGATCGGCATCCAGGACCGGAAGGGGAAACTCGCCGGGGAGAGTCTCGACAACCGGGTCTACGTTCCCCTTCCGCTCGTTCTTCGCGTGCTCCTCGGGGGCGGCACCACCAAGAGCATCGGGGTTCGCGTCCGCAACGAAAGGGACATCGGGCCTGCAATGGACGCCATCGGTGCGCTTCTGCGAAAGCAGCACAACCTCCCGCCGTCCTACGCAGACGACTTCTCCATCGAGGACCAGGCGGCATTCGTCAAAGAGGCCCAGAGCGCAACGACGACTTTCCGCGTGCTGACGTTCGCGCTCGGCGGAATCGCGCTGCTTGTCGGAGGGATCGGGATCATGAACATGATGCTCGTCTCCGTGCACGAACGCACACGTGAGATCGGCATCAGGAAGTCGGTCGGGGCCGATCCGCTGCGCATTCAGGTGCAGTTCGTGATCGAAGCCGTCGTTCTCAGCACACTCGGCGGCATCGCAGGCGTACTCGCCGGAATCGGTGCCACCAGACTGGTAGGCTCCCTCGCCGGCTGGCAGACTCTGATCACGGCTTCATCGCTCGTACTGGCGTTCTGTGTCGCTCTCGCCGTCGGGCTCTTCTTCGGCTATTACCCGGCCCGGCGTGCTGCCAACATGGACCCGATCGCTGCGCTCAGATATGAGTGACAGCCTGCCGACGTCGTCTTCCGACAGAGAAGGGAGGAGCCCATGCTTGAGGTGGAGCGAGTCGACTACATCCGCATCCCGGTGACGGACATGGGGAAGGCGAACCACTTCTACGGAGAGGTGCTCGGCCTCGAGAGGAACCGGAACTCGCCTGACGGGGACTGGGTCGAGTACGAGACCGGCAACGTGACGCTCGCGGTGATGACGCCGCACACCCACGACTACGAGTTCACGCCGTTGCCTCCCGGGACGATCGCGTTGCGCGTCCCTGACGTGGCCGAGGCGAAGGCGAAGCTGGAGGCGGCCGGCCTGGAGGTTAACGAGATGTGGGACTCGGGCGTCTGCCACGGCGCCGGGATCCGCGACCCCGACGGCAACGCCATCCTCCTCCACCACCGTTACAAGCCGTACGACCAGACCTGACGCTGGCGCCCTACCGCAGCAGCCTTGCTGCTCTGGCGAGCAGTCCGTTCCCCACGCGCGCGAAGCGGCTCGCCCGGGCGGCATGCTTCTTCGCTGCCGGAATGTGCCCGCGCTGACGGGCGATACCGCTCAATGTCCACTCCCGCCCGACGATCGCGTAGTTTCGGAAGGCGGCGATGGCATCTGCCCGGGCGCGGCGGCCGCGTGCTGTTCCAGGCCTCTGTGCGCTGAGAGCGTGTTCGGCGGCGAGTGCGTCGCGGCGGAACCCCTTCGCCTTCGTCGTCATGCGGACGGGGTGGCGGCGAGTCGCACTCAGGCTGACGCCGCGGGCCTTTAACCGGATCTCAGTCGACCATTTCGCAAGAGTCGCCTTCAAGGTCTTGTCGCTCCCCGACGCACTCCCCGGGCCGAGCAGAGCGATCGCGGCCACCAAGCCGGCCGCGATCGCTCGTGTCGCAGGGGAGATCCGCATGCTCAGAAGAAGTCCCGGAGGGCTACCCGTTGCCCTCCCCGCCCTGGTCTCCCTGGTCTCCCTGGTCTCCCTGATCGCCCTGTTGCTCGCCGCACTGATTCTGCTCGCCTTCTTCGTTGGCGTCGGCGGCCCCTTGCTGGTCTCCGGCATTGTCATCGGCTTGCTGGTTTGCCGCCTCCGACTCGACCTCCGCCGCCGCCGTCGAGACGGCGTCGGCCGTTCCCTCTTCGTTGACTCCCTGCTGGCCGGC